>DATGXZ010000250.1:0-6402 GCA_035298445.1 Flavobacterium sp. | reverse complement strand
AAGGGTTTCGGCCTCCATCGAATCAATCGTCTGCGTATGCCGGAAGGGGCGGTCCTGTGCCGTATAGCTGAGGGTATCGGTGATCACGAGCATCGGATCGCTCGTCGTGCGTTGGTGTTCGGTGATGGTATACTGGGGTTTTCCGGTGAAGTCGAGCTTGGTCGACACATTCTGCACCCCGCCCAGGAAGTTCATTGCCTGGGTGCGCACCACGCGTCCTTTCGTGTCATAGAACGTCACCGCCTCATGGCCGTTTTGTAGGGGTGGTTCATCCAGCAACCGGTTCCAGGTATGGGTAGCGAGTCCGCGGACGTTGGTCGCCACGGTCTGTGCTTCTACATCGGTTGGAGGGGTGGGTGCGTCCGGGTAGTCGTAGTCGTCGTAATGTTGCACGGTGAGCACTTCCATGGTAGTGGGTGCGCTGACAGACGTATATCCGTGTACGGCGCCGTGTCGGTCGCGGGTCTCAAACAGGGGGGTGTTGCTGCGTTGGTTGCCGATGCCTACCCGTGCGTGGGGCCAATCGGTGAGGGTTTCCGCTTTCCAGCCGGTGTATGCCACCCGGCCAAACACGTCATACTTGGTAATGAGCCATCCCACGTCTTGTGTGCCAAACGGATCGAGGGCCGGCCCTGTCGCGACGACGCGATCCAACGCGTCGTAGGCCAGGTATTCCCACTGTTTACCGGGCAGCTTTTTGGCGGCCAGACGGTTGCGGTGGTCGTAGGCATATTGGTAGCCGTAGCCGTTCAACTTATCGGTTGACAGGCTCTGGGCTGCCATGGGTGGAATGACGTAACTCAGGTTTCCGAACTGGTCGTAGACGTAGTAAGTATCGTGCGGCATGGTTGTAGTATCGTAGACCGATTTGCCCCACGCGCGTTTGAGCACCACGCGACCTTCTTTGTCTTTGAACTCTATCGTAGCGCCATCCCGGTCGATGGGATTAGCGCCTGAGTTTTCATCATAGGTGATGGTTTTGTAGAGTTGGCCCTCGGCATAGAAGCCGTTGTCGGTGAGTGTAGGTTCATAGTACTCTTTCGCACCTGACCACACCGAGTTAGCTGAGAATCTTTTCACCTCCGAGTTGGCATTGGTCTGGTAGTCAAACTTGATTTCGTGTCCTCCACCCATGGCCCAGTCGGTGCCGGGGGCGGCCTGTTTGAGGACGCGGTTAAGCGGTGAGGCTTCAAATTGCTTTTGGCTGAACGGGTTTGACTGGCCGTACAGGGTATCATAGAAATCCAGTGCGTTGGTCTTTACGTCTTCCGGATCAACGAAGGCCTGGTTAGTCTGATCCGATGGCAGTGGTAACCATTCCTCTATTTGTCGCCCAAAACCGTCGTAGCTTATAGGCGTAATTAGGTCTTTTCCGTCACCCGACATGCGGCCCGTGATCTGTTCGATCGGACGGCCGAGTCCGTCGAGGTAGGTGACGTTGATTTGCGCTTCCTCGGCGCTTGGGTTGGCGATAGAAGTGGTCGTCGCCACTTTGTAGGTTTTGGTTTTTATATAGTTCTCAGTGGCAGTCTGACCAAACATCAGGCCCTGAAAAAGCAATAGGGTTAGAAATACTCTTTGCATCTTGCAGTAGATTAAGGTTTGTAGTGGTATTCGTTCTCTGATACAATGTTTCCTTCATCATCGACTACTTTACCCAGTCGACCGAAGTTATCATAAATGAAGTGCGCCGTATAACCTCTTGGGTCCGTAATCGTGCTGACCCCTATTCCCGGTTTGTATGTGAAGGTGGTCACCATAGCATCGGCCATAGAGGGATCGGTTCGGAGTGTGGCTAAAGCACCGGCCATTGTGGACGGCGTCGCATTCGCGATTGCGGCAATCAGGTTCGAGGGAATATTGGCGTATGCCATGTTCTCGATTTTGGCTACAGGAAGTGTATTGTTATAGCCCCAAACTATTGACGTATTTACGCCCGATTCCTGATGGTACTGTGTTAAATTTCCGGCCGTATCATACGAGTCATAAACCAGTCTTTTTTCCGGGGGTGCGCTCGTGGCAATGCCCCCCTTTTTCCAATACACGGCCTTGGCGGCGATTAGCGAAGAAGTTGGCGTTGTTTTTGCAAATTCATTTTTTGTCAGAGACACCATTTCCGAATTTCGCTTATTTACTACTTTTATTGGCATATCGACCATATTTTTCACAACCATCGAAGTTTCTATCGGATCCCCGTAAGGTTCGTCACTTGCATAGCTCGTTTCCGTTTTCAACTCGTACCCAGAACTATCGGTAGTGGTAAGGCTGGATATTTGGCCTTTGGCATTATATTGGTAGCTTGTTACCGATGACATCTGACCATTACTGTGATAATTCACAGTCTGTACGGATTGGGGCATGATCCACTCTACGGGTAGCAAATAGGTTGTATACGTGAATTTGTAAAGAAAAGGCGTGACGCCTGCAACGTTTATAAACGAATTGCTTATAGGCATGTCAAACTGGCCAAATTGGTGATTCTCTATTGTATATCCCTTTACCCCGGGATTGTAAACGGGTAGATTCGTATACAGACGTGTTTTTTCCTCTAATTTGTGACTGGTTTTATCGTACGTCTCTTCTTTCTTTATTAAACCGTTCTTGAAGTTTACGGTAGTGGGCATTCCTACTCGTCCATTGTTCATTACATTGTAGTAGGAATATTTCTTTTTACCGATATTAGTTACCGTATTGTCATCCACCGTTTCTTCTTCCACCCAATCGTAACCAACCGGATTTCCCGCGCCGCCTCCAAAATACTCGGTAGAAATGTCAACCCGTTTTGCAAAAGTTGTATTCCAATATGGAACACCAAACGCAAACCATAAGTCTTGATTATAGCACGCCTCTGTCACCTTTATTGGCTCAAACCGATTTAATAGTTTACCTCCGTAGTAATGATATTTTTTATGTAGGGCGATCTGGTCCGGTGCAGAGTAACTCTTGATTTCCTTTATCCGGAATCCACCGTTTACGCTAATGGAGTCAGTGGCACTTCGATCAAAATAATGCAAAGCAACATGACTGCCCACCGCCGGTAAAGGAGATTGGTATGCAGCAGAAGAAGAGACGTATGGAGCTGATGCCACAATGTGGTAAAAGGCGCCTGTCTCGGGTACTAATTTGTATTCGGCATCTATATGTCTGCCACCACCACTGGTAAATTCTGTATTGGAGAAGGCGGAACCGTCAGATTCTAAGTCTGTAGGGGCCCATACTTTGAGGTCGACTGTTCCTGATCCGGTAGTCTTTGTAATTTTAACATAACACTGACTGTACAATGCATCTATTATAAAGGTGTTATATCCACCTTGCGCCAACACAGGACTACCGTGGTTAAAATCTATATCGAGGAACAGAGTAGTAGGGGTCTGAATTACTAATTGTTCTACCCAATCTGAGGAATTCTGATAGTATGGGCCTTTATTGCATGTGACACTGCGTGCCATCGCGTCCAGCTGGGTACGGTTTGGGATGAATTGGTTTTCATAAGTGTGGGGCTCAAAATAGTACTCGGTATATCCGCCCGTTGGATAGGTGACTTTTTTCAGCATCCCCGCCTTCGCGAAGTTGTTATTTGGGTATCGATCGGCTTTGAACGACGGATTATAAGAGAAAATCGGTTCATTATTTTGATCGACTATCTGTTGTGTATACTCGAAGAAGTCAAGATCCGGAAGAAGAGATGCATTTGCTACCCCGTTGTAATATCCCCAGAAATCACGGGAAAAGGAGTTTTTTGCAGGCAAACTAACTTCGTCATTGTATTGAAAGGTATAAGCTCGTTTGGATAAATCTTCCGTTTGTAGATCAAAGTCGTAACCAACTTCTTTGACAGCTGTCAACTTCAAACGTTTGAGCGTATAATCTCCATTCGGATTAAAATACTGATAAGTAAATCTAAATGACTTGATTTTCTTTCCCGTTATCGTTGATAAGATGTCTATAGACTCTAGTTTAGTAACGGTGTTATTCGTATCCTGCTGAAAATCGCTTCGCCCAGAAACGTTAAATACGATTGTAACTTCTGGCGTGATTATCTGCGAGAGTCTTTTTTTAATTCCTGTCGTTTGGCTTTGTGCGTAAGCCATACTGGTGCTGCCCATCAGATTCGTATGCTCCAGTGCATTGTAGGTGACTTTGGCATGATGGTAAAAACTGCTAAATAATTCATCTTGATAAGAAAAAAGTGCTGCTCCAAGCAAGCCAGAAGGTTGGATCTTCGTTACCTTATAAGTCCGTCCAGATACTTCAAAACCGCCGTCCACATGGGACTCTTCTAATGCGTTCAGGGTAAAAACTGTTCCGTTGGGCGATACTGCCTCCCATCCCGTAGAAGTACTTCTGATTTCATAAGGCTCTTTCTTATCCATCAAAAAAATGCTGCCATTTTCTGGATGTACGAAATATTGACCGGATACTCCCGATAAATTATAATGGTAGATGTCGGGCTGTCCTTTTCCTTCTAGCAGGCTATTCAATATAGAAATTGCATCGGAACTGTCCGTGCAGACGGGGAATGCGTCTGAACGAACAGGTGTTTTAAGACAATCGCCAATCTGGGGAGACGAAGCGTAGTTTATGCCCAAGTGCGATATGAAGGAATTGTATTCCTGGGCAGACCCTCCCAATGTTGGCGAGATAGTGTAGTTATCCTCCTGATCACTCTTACCTCTTATTTCTTGCATAATGCTTCCTTCGGGCTCGAGAGTCCAACCAAGTCCGACCCAAGTTGCTTCGTCCGTGACTTTGATGCCGGAACTTTGATAACGTAGCACCAACGGCACTTCGACGCTACCTATCTTCAATACATATAAAGGGATAGAAATATCTGGGGTTCCAGTGTAATAGCTCACCGGTATATTATCGAAACGCTCTATTTGAGCCATTTCGGGCGAGGATGGTATGCTATTAATCGTGGGTTTAAATGTTGCTGTTTGCGCCACGCAATTCATCGCAAACAACAACAAGAAAAGATTGCGAACTTTCATTTGTTTGGTTTTTATAGTCCTTTTATAATTTTCAAACTCCCCTCCCCCTTATCCGTCACCACCGAAATGATGTAAATCCCTTCGGGGTAGGCGGCGAGGTTCACCGGTACGGTGCGCTCGGTGATGGGGAAGGTTTGCAGTTGGTGGCCGCCGAGGTCATAGACCGAGAGGCTGCCTTTGGTGAAGTCGAAGCCGACGATGACGTTGGTGTATTCCACCACCGGGTTGGGGAAGGCTTCTATGGTTTTCTTGTCTTTGACTTTTTTGTCTTTGTCTTTGAGTTTCACCACCCAGAAGTCGCGGTTGCCGTAGTTGGCTTTTTTGTCGCGGCTTTGTTTGGCGCCGGGCTTGGGGCCAGTCGCAGTCGCAGGGTTGGAGCGTGAGGAAGTCGCAGTCGCAGTCGCAGTCGCAGTGTTGCTGCGTGAAGAAGGCGCCGTAGAAGCGGCCGCAGTAGGGGCGAGTTGCCCGCCTAGTTTTAGTCCGCCGAGGTCTTGTTCTTTGTTGAGGCCGAGGCCGTCGGTTTGGTCTTTGAGGAAGTCGTTGGCCTGGGTTTGGGCATCATTTACCGTGCTGTCCATTTCATTTTGCAAACGATCGGCTCCGGCCAGGTTGCCGTCGTTGCCAACTGTCACACCTCCCTTACCCGATTTTCCTTTCGCGTTTGACTGCCTACTGCCACTGCCTACTGCCAACTTCTCCGGATCGCTCGTCCCCGCCAACACATAACCGCCATCGCGTGTTTCAATGGCTTTTTTGAGGATGTCTTCGCCGTCGCTTCCTACGCTTTTGCGCCACAACTCATCGCCTTTCGCATCGATCTTTATGGCGACAAAATCACCGGTATCATCCTGCGACTGGGACTCTCCCTTCGCGTAGCCCCCCAACAACACCGTCGCATCGTCATTTTCCACGACACTCGCGAGGAAGTCGGCGTTACCTATGTTGTAAGTTTGCTGCCAGAGGATGTTGCCGGTGGCATCAAGTTTGAGCAGCCAGATGTCGCTGCCTTTTCGATTGGTCTGGCTTTTGTTGCCCGAAGGGCCTGAGGCGGAACTACCACCCACGAGGTAGTTACCGTCTTTGAGTGGGAGGGCGGAAAAGAGCTGTTCGTCTTTGTCACCGCCAAGGGTGTTTTGCCATTCGATGTTGCCGTCGGCGTCGAGTTTGAGGATCCAGTAGTCGCCGCCGGTGCCCCAGTTGTCTTGGTTCTTGTCGGGTTTGCTTCGGCTGACGCCTCGCAAGGACGCTTCGCTGTCTGACGGACTATTAGAGTAACCGGCGAGTAAATAGCCCCCGTCGGAGGTTACTTCAAGGGCGCGGAGGAGGTCGGCGTATCTGCCGCCGAAAGTGCGTTGCCATTGGATGTGTCCGTCTTTGTCGAGTTTGACGATCCAGTAGTCCATATTGCCGC
>DATGXZ010000249.1:0-3632 GCA_035298445.1 Flavobacterium sp. | reverse complement strand
ATGACGGTGTTGTTAGCGTCTGATGGATAGGCCTGGTCACCCGATGTTGCCGCAGTCGTGGCAGCAGAGGTACTACCGTGGAAGAAGGTCCAGTCGAACGCCCGGGTTCCGCTACGGTATTTTTCATAATTCCAAGCCAGGTCAATCGACGTAATCGTCGCGCCTGTATTGTTGGTGAAGGCATACATGATAGACCGGGGCGACGAAAAACTGCCCGTTGATAAAAAGCCCAACGCCCGATCTGTAGCTGTAGCCGTCACGCCATTGGCGAAGTTGTACACACCGCCGGAGCTTGAACCCGTTAGAATACCTGCTCCGCTCGTTCCAGCGGCTTGGGTAACGACCGTTGTTCCGGTAGACCAATCGGTACCAATTTTGAAACCGGCCGGTACACTAGAGTTGTTTGCCGAACCAAGTCCGTCAAAATTCTGTGTGACAGCAGAACCGGCTGTTGTAATGGAGACCTGCGCCACGCTTTCAAGCGAGAACAACGCCAACGCAACTCCAAAAATACTCAGTAGTAACTGTTTTTTCATACAATAGATTTTATCTCTTTTGGGAGGGTACAAAGATAGGCATAACTTCTTTTTCCTGCGATTGTGTCTTCTAAAATGCCGGGCATTTTATGCACATTGTTAATAACTTACGTCTAAAAAGGCCTGTTTTTTGACGGGTTGTTTTGGGGTGATTTAACAAAAAATGTACACAATGGTCATAGCGGATGATGTATCTTCGGCAAAAATTCAATAAATGGCGTCCCGTTACCATATTCTCGTCATTCTTTTTCTTTTCACGGCCCTGATCGCGCGCGCCGGTTTTGTGTTGCTTCCAATGGATGAAAGCACCCAACAAAACCACCTAAAAGCCTATGGCATCACCTATTGGTGCCTGGAACGACAGTATAAGGCCAGTTGGCTGCTCAATTACCGCGGTGGTTCCTTCCTGTTGCCGGATGCGGCCGAAATCCGGAAAGAATGCCAGATCCGTGGCGTGAGCTTTGAAGTGCTGTCTGACGCCGAGGCAAATGCCATCCTCGAGGAAATATCGAGTCCGTCCCAAAACATGGAAACGGTTATCCTAGAGAAAGCGCCTAAAATTGCGGTTTACACCCCGCCAGGCAAGCAACCGTGGGACGATGCTGTTACGATGGTGTTGACCTATGCAGAAATTCCCTTCACGGCAATCTACGATGAAGAGGTGCTGTCAGATGCGTTGATCCAATATGAATGGCTGCACCTACACCATGAGGATTTCACCGGTCAATACGGGCGATTCTATGGAAGTTATAAAAACACCCCCTGGTATATCGAACAGAAGAAAGATGCCGAAGCACTGGCCACCAAATTGGGGTATGCGAAGGTGTCGGAGGAGAAACTTGCCGTAGCGAAGAAAATCCGGGATTTCGTTATCGGGGGCGGCTTTATGTTCGCGATGTGTTCGGCAACCGACAGTTTTGATATCGCCCTTTCGGCGGAGGGTGTCGACATCTGCGAGGCCATGTTCGACGGAGATGCATCCTCACCGAATTACCAAACGCAAATCGACTACACCCGCACGTTTGCCTTTAAGAACTTTACCCTTGAGCGCAATCCGAACGTATATGAGTTTTCGGACATCGACACCACCAACAAACGTGTGGCGGCTGTCCCGATGGAGAAAGATTACTTTACGTTGATGGATTTTTCGGCTAAATGGGACCCCATCCCGTCAATGCTATGCCAAAACCACACCCAACTGGTCAAAGGGTTCATGGGGCAAACCACGGCTTTCGAGCGCGAGCTGGTCAAAACCAATGTGCTGGTAATGGGCGAATGCAAACTGAACGGCGAGGCGCGTTACATCCACGGTGAAATGGGAAAAGGCATGTGGACGTATTACGGCGGGCACGATCCGGAAGATTACCGCCACCAGGTGGGCGATCCGCCAACGGTACTCGATTTACATCCCACATCACCGGGATACCGACTGATACTCAACAACGTGCTGTTTCCGGCGGCCCGCAAGAAAAAACAAAAAACCTGATCATTGATCAGGTTTTTTAGTTATTGCATCTGGCTGATGTCAAACCAATACCAGCGTTCTTTGCCGTTCGGTTCTCTCATCCGTACTTTTTCATATTGGTTGCCGTTGTCGTCCTGGATGATGTTGCGCTTGATGAACTCGCAATCCGGACACCATTTCTTCAGCACATCCGCTTCTTCTGCCGCCGAGGTCACGTAAATGGCGCGTGCCATAGACGAGCCGTCCTGAGGCAGGTTTTTGGCGTCCTGTTGGCTGGCACATCCTGCAAGCGCCGCGAACATCATCCCGAAAAGCAGGTGGCGCCGCATCTTATTGGTTGTTGTCAATGATGTAATGCAGCACTTTATCCATCAGGTGCACGCGATCCTTTCCTATCACATTGTGCTTGTGCATGGGATAGGCGAAGAAATCGACCTGCTTTCCAGCTTCGATGAACTTTTTCAACAAGGCAAAGTTCTGTTGCATCACCACCACGTCATCGCTGGTGCCATGAATCAACAGGAGTTGGCCCTGCAGGTCGTTTACATAACCCAGGGTGCTGTTTTCGGCAAACCCCTCTGGATTTTCCGCAGGCGTATCCATATAGCGTTCGCCATACATCACTTCGTAATACTTCCAATCGGTAACCGGTCCGCCGGCAACGCCCGTGGTGAAGGTGCCCGGCTTCCGTAACATCAGGCTCGTCGTCATGAACCCGCCATAGCTCCAGCCGTGTACCGCCAGGCGCTTCCCATCGACGAAGGGCAACGATTTCAGGTAGTTGACGCCTGCTAGCTGGTCGTCCATTTCATTAAGCCCGAGGCGCCGGTGGATGACGCTCTCGAATGCTTTTCCGCGGTTGTCAGAGCCGCGTCCGTCAACGGTAAATACCAGATAGCCTTGTTCTGCCATCCAATACATCCAAAGATTGGCGCCGTCGAGCCACGAGTTAGTGATTAGTTGGGCGTGCGGCCCGCCGTATACATACACCAGTACCGGGTATTTTTTCGACGGATCGAAGTTACTTGGCTTGATCAAACGGGTGTAGAGGTCGGTCGTGCCATCGGCTGATTTGATTGTGCGGATATCGGCCGTGCCCAGTTCGTAGCCTTCGTACTTGTTTTTGCTTTCCAGCAACACCGACGCTTTCCCGTTTTTGTCATACAACAGCGATCGGGAAGGGGTCGAGTGGTTGGAATACTCATCGAACACCCAGTTTCCATCCGTGCTGAACGACACGCGGTGTACGCCTTCGTCTTTGGTAAGGAGCGTTTGTTTTCCTTTAAGGTCCACTTTATAGGCCAGCGTGTTGGTGGCGTTCGGTCCGGTCGCGGTGAAGAAAATCGTGCTGCCGTTTTTGGTGCTGCCCAGGATATCACGCAATACGAAACGATTGGCGGTTAGTTGTTTGATGAGCTTTCCGTCGAGGCTGTAGTAATACAGGTTGTTGAACCCATCTTTCTCGCTGATCCAGATAAAATTGGAGGAAGTGGGCGAGGGGAAGAAAGCGGGGTGTTCCGGTTCGGTCCAGGTGGTACTGGTTTCCTGCAAGAGGGTACGTACGAAAGCGCCGGTCGCAGCGTCATACAGGTTCAGTCGCATGTCGTTTTGGCCCCGATTGAGTTCGGCGA
>DATGXZ010000248.1:0-18459 GCA_035298445.1 Flavobacterium sp. | reverse complement strand
ACCACCTCGCGCATACCCTGAACGGAAGTTCATTGGCATTGCCACGGGTGTTGGCGGGTATACTGGAGAACTACCAAACGCCGGAGGGCATCGTCATCCCGGAAGTATTGCGTCCGTATACCGGTTTCGACATCATCGATTAAGCTGCGGGCACATACGAATTCCGGAAAGTTATTGTTATATTGGGAAGGTTATCCGGAACATCATGAAACGACTCTTTTTCCTGCTTGCCTGCTTGCTGCCGTTCGCGGTCTCGGCCCAGAACGACCAGTTGGCGCAGCATTATTTCGATAAGGGCGATTTCGAGAAGGCCCTGGTCAGCTATGAAGACCTGCTGAAGGTGCAGCCGGCCAATTTTATGTTTTTCCAGCGGGTAATCGAATGTTATCAGCAATTGCAGCAATACGACAAGGCCGAGAGTGCGCTGTCGGAACGGCAGTCGAAATACAAGCAGCCGGCCCTGCTGGTCGAAATCGGCTATAATTACCAGCTGAAGAAAGACGAGACAAAGGCGAGAAAATACTACGAAGAGGCGCTTTCAAAGATTGAGGAAAATCCGGCGAATGCCTATGCCATCGCGCCTGTATTCGAGAAGAAAGTGTTGCTGGCGTATGCGCTCCGGGCGTATGAAAAGGCATCGACACTGGATCCGAAGATCAATTTCAACATACAGATCGCGGTGCTTTATGGCCAATTGGGCGACACAGCCAAGATGATCGACAAGTTCCTCGACGAGGCCTTCCGCAACCAGCAAAGCTATATCATGATCCAGAACCAGTTGATGCGTTTCATGACCGAGGATGCTGAGGCATCGTTCAACGACGAGTTGCGAAAAGCGCTGTTGGTTCGGGCACAGAAAACCCAGGACCTGTTTTGGAACCAGTTCCTGAGTTGGTTTTTCGTACAGTCAAAAGACTACGCCAAAGCCTTTGCGCAAGAGAAAGCCATCTACCGCCGGCAGCCAGAGAGTTTTGCCAATATCGTCAACCTGGCCGGACTCGCGGCGCAGGAAGGGGATGATGAGGCGGCGCGGGAGATGTATGCGTTCATCCTCGAGAATACGGGAGATATGCAGTTGCGGGTCGATGCGCACGAGTTCCTGATCGATCTTAGCATCCAGCGGGCTACCGAAAAAGACTATCCGGCGATACAGGCCGAATTGGATGCCCGCATCGCCGAATTCGGGATCAACCCGATTTCCCTTCCGTTACAGGAATTGCAGGCCCGTTTCCTGACCTTCCAACTAAATAATCCTGAGAAGGGCCGCGCCATCCTCAAAGCCGCCCTCGACCTGAACCTGAACAACTTCCAGATGGCAGATGTCAAGATGGAACTCGCAGACATCCTTTTGTTTGAAGGGAAGTTTAACCAGGCGTCACTCTATTATGCCCAGATACAGGAAGATGTCAAAAATTCAGAGTTGGGCCACGAAGCCAGCTTCAAAGCCGCCCGCACCAGCTATTTCCAGGGCGATTTTGACTGGGCGCAGAAGCAGTTCAAGGAGCTTAAATCGGCTTCGACCCAATTGATTGCGAATGATGCGATGGAGTATTTCCTGCTGATCAGCGACCACACCGTGTCGGATTCTACCCGCACGGACCTCAAGCGTTTCGCGCATGCCGACTATACCCTTTATAAGAACCAACTGCGGGAAGCATTGGTCGAATTTGACGACATCCTGAAAAAACACACCATCACCGAAATTGAAGACGTGTCACACCTTCGGATGGGTCGCATCGACGAAAAACTGGGGAATTACCAGGACGCCCTGGCGCATTACCAGACGATTGTCGACAAGTATCCGGAAAGCATTTATATAGACGAAGCGCTGTTTTATGCAGCGGAAATCTATTATATCCAACTGAAGGACATTGAAAAGGCGAAGGCGCTCTATGAGAAAATCCTGTTCAACCACCAGGACAGCATCTTCTTCGTCGAAGCCCGCAAGAAGTTCCGTCAGTTACGCGGCGATGGCAATACCTAGTAGG
Source organism: Flavobacterium sp. (assembly GCA_035298445.1). Taxonomy (GTDB): domain Bacteria; phylum Bacteroidota; class Bacteroidia; order Flavobacteriales; family Flavobacteriaceae; genus Flavobacterium. The sequence goes on along the minus strand of DATGXZ010000248.1, from coordinate 16,471 downwards.
ATGTTGGTTTGGATGTAATCCTAACTCCTGACTCCTCACCCCTAACTCCTAATTTCCCTCCTCATGATTCTCTACAACGTCACCCTCAACATCGATGAGTCGATTCACCAGCAATGGCTCGACTGGATGCGCGATATCCATATACCCGACGTACTGGCGACCGGCAAGTTTTCGTCGGCCCGGCTGGTAAAGGTCGTGGTGGAAGAAGAAATGGGCGGGCAGACGTATGCCGTCCAATACACCGCCCCTGACCGCGCCACGCTTGAGCGCTATTACGCTGAAGACGCCCCTCGTTTGCGTGAGGACGGCCTGCGGTTATTCGGCGATAAAATGCTGGCGTTCCGTACTGAACTCGAATTGGTGTCGGAACACACGGCGTAAGACGGAACCTGATGCCACATCACCTTTAATATCCCCGCTCATGGACAAAGTACAGGCCAAAAAACACCTCGGGCAACATTTCCTGAAAGACGAAAGTGTGGCGCGAAGCATTGCCGATACCCTGGGTTTCGAGGGCTATGACGATGTGCTGGAAATCGGCCCCGGAATGGGCGTTTTGACGAAATACCTCCTTGAGAAACCAATTACGACCTACGTAATCGAGATTGACACCGAGTCGGTTACGTATCTGGAGGCCCACTATCCGGCGTTGCACGGGCATATCATATCGGAGGACTTCCTTCGGTATGACCTGGGCCGCACGTTTGGTGACCGGCCGTTCGCCATAATTGGTAATTTCCCCTATAACATTTCATCCCAAATCGTATTTCGAGCGCTTGAACTTCGCCACCGCATCCCGGAATTCGCGGGGATGTTCCAGAAGGAAGTCGCCGAGCGGATTTGTGAGAAGAAGGGGAGTAAAACGTATGGTATTTTATCGGTACTCGTGCAGGCCTTTTACGAGGCGGAGTATCTGTTTACGGTGGATGAGCACGTCTTCAACCCGCCGCCGAAAGTCAAATCGGGCGTGTTGCGGTTGCGACGTAAGGCCGACTTTACGCTACCCTGCGACGAGAAGCTGTTTTTCCATGTGGTAAAGACCGCCTTTAACCAGCGCCGTAAAACACTTCGTAACAGTTTAAAAACCTTCGGGCTGTCTGATATTTTACGGGAAGATAGTATCTTTGACCTGCGTCCGGAACAGCTTGATTTCGCGCAGTTCATCAGCATTACCCAAAAAATAGCAGCCGATGCAGTTCAACGTCAGTAAGGAATTCATTGCCGAGGTAGAGCAACTGATCGAAAGCAGGAATGACGCTCAGTTGGAAGTCCTGCTTAATGAGCTGCACTTTGCCGATATCGCCGAAATCCTTGACGAGCTTGATTTCAACGATGCTACCTATGCCTTCCGGATCTTAGACAGCGAGAAGAGTTCGGAAGTACTTCTTGAGCTTGACGACCACCTCCGTGAGCGCATCCTGGCCGGACTTTCTCCGAAGGAAATCGCGGAAGAGCTCGACGAACTCGATACCAACGACGCGGCCGACATCATCGCCGAGCTTCCAGCTTCGATGAAGCAGGAGGTTATTTCCGAAATGGAAGATGTCGAGCACGCGAAAGACATTGTCGATCTCCTCCGATACAACGAAAATACAGCCGGTGGTATCATGCACAAAGAACTCGTGAAAGTAAACGAGAACTGGAACGTGCTGACCTGTGTGAAAGAAATGCGGGCGCAGGCGGAGCATGTGTCGCGCGTGCATTCGATTTATGTGGTTGATGAGGAAGACCGGCTCAAAGGGCGCCTCTCACTCAAGGATCTGTTGACGACGTCGACCAAGACCCCAATCAGTGAGGTGTATATCCGGAAACTGAATTTCGTCAAAGTAGACGATCCCAATACTGAAGTGGCGCGGATTATGCAGAAGTACGACCTTGAAGCCATTCCGGTGGTCGACGAGCTCGGACGTCTGGCGGGGCGCATCACCATCGACGATATCGTAGACGTTATCAAGGAAGAAGCCGACAAAGACTACCAGTTGGCAGCGGGTATCACCAATGACGTAGAGGCGACCGACCGGTTCTTCGACATCATCAAGGCACGGTTGCCGTGGCTGTTGATGGGTATGGCCATCGAGCTATTGGCGTCGCTTGTGTTAGATGCCAACCACGCCATACAGGACGCCTACAAAACCCTCATCATCTTCGTACCTCTTCTGTCGGCTACGGCGGGAAACATCGGGGTGCAGGCATCGGCGATTGTCGTGCAGGGATTGGCCAATGGCTCGCTGCGCGAGTTCAATAAAGCGTATTTCAAGAAAGAACTGGCCGTATCGGCCCTGTCGGGAACGACTATCTCCCTTTTTCTGTTGCTGTATCATGCCATGGTTTATGGCCAGGTGTATGTCGGTTTTGCCATTTCCATTTCAATCATCGTCGTCATCATCTTTGCGGCGGCGCTCGGCACTCTGGTTCCATTGCTTCTGCACAAAAATAAAATCGACCCGGCGATTGCCACCGGACCCTTCGTCACGACGACGAATGACGTGTTCGGAATCCTGATTTACTTCTGGATCGCGCAGTTGATTCTCGGGTTCTGATACGATTGAAATATGAAGATACACATCATTGGTGGTGGCAACCTTGGGGTTTCCATCGCCCTCGGCCTTGTTCGATTTGCGCCCCATCACGAGGTGACTGTCACCCGTCGCAACCTTTCTGCTATTGCGTCACTGCCTGAAAAAGGCATCCGGGTTACTTCGGATAACACCGACGGTATCGCCGCGGCCGACATCATCATCCTGACGGTAAAACCCTATCAGGTGGATGCCGTTTTGGATGAGATACTGCCTGCGGCTCCGGGAAAAATCGTAGCATCGGCGGTATCCGGACTCACGCTCGAAGCGCTTGAGGCTAAGGCTCCGGCGAATCCCTGCGTACGGATCATGCCCAATATCGCGGCACAGTTCGGGGCTTCTGCCACTTGTATTTCCCACGGAATCGGAACGAAAGAGGCGGCTGGAAAGGTGATTGAAGTGTTTTCGGCGCTCGGAACCGTGCCCGTCATCGACGACAAATTGATGGATGCTGCGACGGTGCTCGGTGCCTGCGGAACGGCCTACGCCCTGCGGTATGTCAGGGCGTCAATGCAGGCCGGCATCGAGATTGGGTTTGATTCGCAGACAGCCCTCGCGATCGCGGCGCAGACGGTAAAAGGCGCGGCCGAGATGCTGCTGGAGGAAAACCTGCACCCGGAACAACTCATTGATAAGGTTACGACGCCGCAAGGTTGTACCATCGTTGGCTTAAACGAGATGGAGCACCAGGGATTCAGTTCGTCGTTGATTACGGGCATTAAAGCTTCGCTGAAGAAAATAAAGGGGTAAGCTGTTCGCTAATCGCCAGCTTAGGCTCGTTCGAGGTAAAACGTCGCGTGACGTCAACTTTAACAATTGATGCGGTTTCCCCGTAAAAGGGTGTCGGCGGGATTCTGTAGATTGCGTTAGGGGAGGGGCGGATGCGTCCCTTACGAAACGGCGCGAACTCTTGGGTACGGGAAAACCGTACATTTTGTTAAATTTCGCCGGCCTCATTTGCGGCATTCAATATATCGGCACACGTATGGAACAGACAATAAAGGTGTTGCACCTTGACTCGAATCATGGCGCTCTCATGGCTAAATTAGAGGCCTGCGGCATCCAGAATGACACGGACTACACATCTCCCAAAGAGCGTATAGAGGCGAAGATGGCCGATTATGACGGCATCGTTATCCGCAGTCGCTTCCCCATTGACCGGGCGTTCCTTGACGCAGCGCCGAATTTGAAGTTCATTGCCCGCGTTGGCGCCGGACTAGAGAGTATCGATACCGAATATGCTGCGTCGAAAGGCATTCAACTGATTGCCGCGCCCGAAGGGAACCGGAATGCGGTGGCCGAGCAGGCACTGGGGATGTTACTGGCGCTCTTCAACAACCTGAAACGGGCCGATCGCGAGGTAGGGCAGGGGAAGTGGAACCGCGAATCGAACCGCGGACATGAACTCGACGGAAAGACCGTGGGCATCATCGGTTACGGGAACATGGGCAAAGCCTTCGCGCGGAAGTTACGCGGTTTTGAAGTCGACGTCGTGTTCTATGATATCCGTTCGGGTCTTGGGGATGCCAATGCCCGTCAGGTGACGTTGGAGGAACTACAACAAAAAGCGGACGTTTTATCGCTGCATATTCCGTGGACGCCGGAAACCGACAAGATGGTCGATGCGCCCTTTATCGCGTCGTTCGCGAAGCCCTTTTGGCTGGTGAACACCTCAAGGGGTAAGAACGTCGTGACGGCCGATTTGGTGCGGGCCTTGCAGTCGGGAAAAGTGTTGGGTGCTGCCTTGGATGTATTGGAGTATGAGCGATCATCCTTCGAAACCCTGTTTACGGATGATTTGCCTGAACCGTTACGGTACCTCACGCAGGCCGATAATGTGTTGTTGTCGCCCCATATCGCCGGTTGGACGTTTGAAAGCCATGAGCGACTGGCCACTGTCATTGCCGATAAGGTCGTGGCGTTGTTTCATCCGGCGCAGGAAGCTCCGCAGGATGTTCGGGTAACCGGAATCGGTGGTTTTGTCTTTAAAGCGAAGGATGCGAAGGCGCTGTCGGCCTGGTACAACCGGCACCTGGGCATTGAGGCGGGCGAGTATGGATGGGCATTTATGTGGAAGGATAAAGACGGGAACGACGGCCTTACGAATTGGGCGCCTTTTTCGGATTCGACGCGTTATTTTGAGCCCAGTGAAAAGCCGTTTATGCAAAACTTCAGGGTGCACGACCTGGATGGTTTACTCGAAAAACTGCGTGCAGAGGGCGTGACGTTAGTAGGCGCGCCGGAGAGCTATGAATACGGGAAGTTCGCCTGGATATTGGATCCGGAGGGAAACAAAATCGAATTGTGGGAGCCTATTGACAGTGGCTTTCAATAATTTTCCTATTTTAGGCCACACAAAACACCAATTAAAACATACAAAATGGATTCACAAAAAGTTGACATGTTCATGATGGCGAACGGAAAGTTCTTTGAAAGCTACCAATTACACGCCATTCGTGAGCAATTGCTGCAGGCAGATGACTCTAAATGGGGCATGATACAAACCGTACAGTACAAAGACCCTACAACAGCGTTGATCATCTCCATCCTGATCGGCAACCTGGGCATTGACCGTTTTTACATTGGCGATACCGGAATGGGCATCGGAAAGCTTCTTACGTGTGGAGGTTTCGGTATCTGGGGTATTGTTGACTGGTTTCTGATCATGGGCGCGACCCGCGAGAAAAATATGCAGGCGTTCCAAAGCGCGATGTACTAAAATGAAAAAAGGCAGGTTATACGGTTTTGTTCTGATAGCCTGCCTTTTTGCTTCTGCTTACCTATACCTAAAGGGTTTTGCGGGTTGGCATTGGCGGCAGCCGGTTTGCCTGTTCCATAGCGCAACAGGTGTTCCGTGCCCATCCTGTGGGACCACGCGAGCCGCTCTCCTGCTTCTAAGGGGGCATGTTTTGGCTTCATTGGCGAAGAACCCACTTGGCATACTGGCAGTCGCCGGGATGCTCACGATACCGTTGTGGGTGATAGGAGACCTGCTGACGGGCAAATCGACATTTCTGGCGGCCTACCTCCGAATGGAAAAGACGGTGCGACGACCGCTCGTTGCGAGTTTTCTCGTTGCGCTGGTACTGCTTAATTGGATTTGGAATATATACAAAGACCTATGAATACTATTGGTATACATCAAACGGTTCCGTCGGATCATGAACGGGAGAAAGCCTCGAACAGTTACCTGATGTCGCTGATCGCCATCGTTATGGGGCTACCGCTTCCGATTATCAATTTATTGGCGACGGCCATTTTCTTCCTGGGAAATCGGAGGGGAACGTATTTTGTACGTTGGCACTGCACCCAGGCCCTGCTCTCACAGTTGTTGCTGTTTTGCATGAACAGTGTGGGATTTTGGTGGACGGTGCACATCGTATTTGGCGATGACCAGGCGACCAACCGCTATTTTGCCTATATGTCAACAATCTTTTTGTTTAACGTAGCCGAGTTCATCACGACTATCTATGCAGCCATACAGGTGCGTAAAGGGCACCCTGTTGAGATCTGGTTTGTGGGTGGACTTGCTCATATCCTGTGCCGGAAATGAACCCAACACGAACCTTTTTGCAGGGAGCCGCCACGCTTGGCCTGTTCCTGGTGCTGTGGTACGGCTTTTCACAATTCGATTACGTTTCGTTTTTCCACGTAAAGAACATCCGGAATTCTACCGAACAACAATTAGGCGATCTGATATGGACACAGGTAGAAACCACCGAAGAGATCATCTACGACGATTCACTGAACCAAACACTTGGACGATTACTTGACCCGATCTGTAAAGAGGCCGGCATCCCACGTGATTCGCTCAAGATACATCTTATTCGAAACGATGAGGTCAACGCCTTTGCGCTACCCGATCGCCACCTGGCCGTCTATTCCGGCCTGATTACGGATTGCCCCAACCAGGAAGCGTTACAGGGTGTGTTGGCGCATGAGGTAGCCCATATACAGAAAAACCACGTCATGCAGAAATTGTCGAAAGAAATCGGCCTGTCAGCGTTGTTGTCGATTGTCAGTGGAGGCAGGGCTTCACAGGTGCACGGACTCATCCGGTTGCTTTCCTCAAGCGCTTACGACCGCAGTTTGGAGGAGGAAGCCGATTATACCGGTGTCAGTTATTTGATGGAAGCCCGAATCGATCCGAAACCCCTGGCAGATTTCTTCTTTCAGTTAGCCTCAAAAGGGGATTTGCCGGAGGCAATGAACTGGATTTCCACGCACCCCGATTCAGAGGAACGGGCCCGGGTAATCCTAAAACGCGTCAAAGGACGGGCTACAGGCAAAACGCAAACGCTTACGGCTGCCGAGTGGTCAGCATTTAAAGAACGGATCGAAGGGCAGTAAACACCTTTTGATAGAAATAAAAAGGCCTCCAAACGGAGGCCTTTTCTATACATCAAAACAGGAACTAATTAGTTTACTGTAATGTCGTCAATTTGCATCGTAGTCGTAAGGTTACTGGTTCCGTCTCCGCTATATTCGAATACGAAGTATCCGTTTCCGGTAAGGGTTCCAGGGATTGCATACACACCACTGTTGGTAAAGTTCGCTGGATAACCCGATGTCTGTCCGGCTGAAATGGTGAAAGACGTCGTAATTTCAACGAGTTTGCTCTCATCCAAAGGCTGTCCTGGCGTATAATCTTCGGCTTTCAGGTAGTATACTTTCAGTTTCGCTCCGTTGTCAAATCCGGCTTTTGTTTTGAACGACAGGTTGTTGGCGCCTCCGAAATCCACAGGAACATAAAACAGCGTACGGTTCACTTCCGGTGTACCGCCAAATGATGTCATCTGGATGTACTTATTACCACTGAATGTCTTGGTTTCCCAGTAACGGCTACCTACGAACGGGTCGTTGATATACGGCGCGAAAACGCGGCTTGCAGCAGTCGGTGTGGTAGGATAGCTGGTGAAGTTCTCAACGAAGTTACTACGGAACTGTAGGTCGGTGCCCACAATCGGTGCAGCCAAATCCACTGTCATTCGCGGCTGGTCAAGCTTGATGTCGTTTTGTGTACGTGGGATCAGTTGGTAGTCGCCGTTGTATTTGGTCAATACACCACGGATCTTTCCACTTCCGGCCGGTACGAGTTTCTGGTTGAATACGGCAAAACTACTGAGACGGAAGATAACCGTGTTGTTATACACGTCTTGCAACAGGTGGTTGGTAGCACCGCCCAGGTCATTAAGGCTCGGGTCATAGTACTTTTTACCCTGTGATGCATCGTTGAACTGAACATTGTCAAGCTCTACGAGTTTGTTCAGGTAGCTGTCATTCAGCAATTCCGTGATGGTCACACGGTTCACCAACTCGTCTTCATTTACCTTATCGCATGATTTGACAAGGATGTTTTGGTAGGTTACACCTGAAAGACGACCTACCTCATCATCAGTCGGGTCGGCAGGCGTGTTGCCGTTGTAAAGTCCACCGATCTGGATGCCAATATCATATTGATCACTGTTTACCAGATAAAGGTCTTTCATACGAATGTACACTTTCCGACCTGGCTCGTATTTGGTATAGAGGTTATAGGCATCTACCGGCACAGAGAAGCCGATCGCGCCATCTGTCGATACCATTGAGATGGATTTGTAGAATACGCCACCTTCGTCGCTTGATGTAACATAGGCTTCGATGATATCATCGCCTAGGTACTGCGCCTCTTCATTTGTCAGGCCGGTAGTGACCTCGGCTACCGTTTTGGTAGGGGTAAGGGTCGTACAGGCCGACTCGGTAGGTGCGCTGTAATCGTCGTCAGCCGCGCAACTGGCCAGCAAAGCCATCATGGCGAACGCCGCCGTATACTTGAATACTTTCATTTCGAATTATTTTTGGTTGTAAACGTAAAGGTTGTTGAGTTGGTAAAGTCCGTCGAGTGACGTGTTTGAACCCGATCCGATAGCACGGAACGCAATGTGTACGTGTCCGGCCTCTACGAACTGCGAGAGGTCGAAACTGCCGGCATTTACAAAGTTGTAACCACCGTCGTCCGGAGTCGCAATCCTAACATTGTTCATTTTTACCCAGTTAGCAGCCATTACGTTGGTGCCGTCATAATCTGACGAAACGTAGACTTCAATAGTGTTGTTCACGACATCGCTCACGAAGTTCTGGGACGACTGGAACGTAAAGCCCGGCTTCAGGTTGTCAGGACCGAATTCAATCATCGGGCTGATCAGCCACGTAATGTTTTGTGCCTGTCCGGATCCGTAAGGGTTGAACTGTGGCGTTCCATCACCGCGGTAGTACTCCTTTGTCCAGAGTTTGGTTCCTTTTTCCGCAAAATTCGTCCATCCCGCAAAATCGAAGACGTTACCGTCCTGGTCTTGGGCGATCGAATTAAAGTTTTCAGCGTAGAACGGGACGAGCACATTTGGCTGTGCAGCATCGTCGTCCTGGACGCATCCTGTAAAGGCCATAGCAAAGGCCGCCAGGATCATGGTTTTTGTTACAATCTTCTTCATCACAGCAAATTATAAATTAACATAGAAATTTACGAAAAATGTGCGTCCGTAGCCGTAGAAATATTTCGGCCCGAATCCGCGTGCGCCACCATTGAGTCCGGCGGCTACACTTGAATTATCCTGAACAAAATCCGGATAGGTTGCCTTACGGGATTGTTCGAAACCGCCGGTTTTGTATTCGCGATCAAGAACGTTGTTGATCGTCGCGAAAAATCCGAAAGTTGTTCCACCTACTTTCCATGACTTACCACCTGTCAGGTTCAACAGCGAGAAGCCATCAAATTTCTCTTGTTTCAACGCGGCACGCACGTTGGCGTCGTCAGCACCCGGGAAAGATACGCCCTCCCCTGAATCAAGGGTGAAGTTGTCTGTACGGAGGATGTTCGATACATCAAGATAGTTGTCATCCAGCCAGTTGATATTGGCACCCACCCACCAGAATTTCGGGTCGCGGTATTCCAATCCGAGTGAGTACGCCTGTTGTGGTGTTCCTGCTACACGGTAGTTCTTCAGGTAAGCCTTTCCAAAGTCGATGATCGGCTGTTGATTGTCAGCAGTAGCCAAGGCGTCGTCGTTGACGCGAAGACGCGGGTTATTGGTGTAGATATACTGCCCATAGTTGGCTGCACCCGTCACCTTCAGGGTAGACGTAATTTGGTATTCCAAGCCAAGTTCCGCCCCGATGTTTTGTTTGTCAGCTCCTGTAAGGATTTCGCTGATGAAGGCATCCTGATCGGCTTCTGCATTCGTTTCGTCACCTACGCTTTCCGCATAGAAGAACGAAAGCTCGGTGGTGTTCTGCATCTTTGAATAATAACCGGTAAGACGCGCCTTGAATTTCGGGTCACGGATCACGTAGCTGATGTCACCTCCGGTAACCCGCTCAGGCGCAAGGTCGGGCGTGATATTGTTGTTCAGACGCGCATTTGAAAATGTGCTACGCATGGTAGGTGCTTTTGTCATGTACACTGCGTTCAGGTCGATGAACTGACGTCCGGTAATTTTGATGGTAGCGCCTCCTTTGAAGCCAAACGTCTCGAAAACGGCGTTTTTGCTTTCACCAAATGAATTGTTGGCATACAGCCCGTTGCGGTAAAGACCTTCACGCTTGTAGTCGTTGCGTGAAAACGACTGCGCAAGGTAGAAGTCGACTTTCCGGTAACGGAAACGGAACTGGGTAAACGCGTCGATAGTGGTAGCGAAGAGGTTATAGTTGTAACCGTATGTATCGCCCACACCCACCTGACGGTTCGGGTTATTCAGGTCACTTTGCGTAGCATCGTCAGAGATCGAGGTGTTAAACGTGTCAACGTCCAGGAAATACTGCCCACCCAACAGATCCAACAGGTTCTGGAAGTTGTGCGATTTCAGGCGACGGAAATTCACTCCTGCATTCAGGTCGATATTGTCGCTAAGGGTAGAGCTGAAGATAGAGTTAGCCGACCATTGTGTGTCATCGGTACGGTCTTCATACAACACGATCGCGCTGTTTCCATTGACGGTGTTCTGGTTCGCTTCGTAGATGGCGTTCCAGTCGATTTGACGGTTGGCAAGGAAGAAATCCTTTGCTGCCGCAGCACCCGCCAAATCAGGAAGGTGTGTAAAGTTGAATTGGTCATCGAACGTTCCGTAGTTCAGGTAGTAGCTGGGAAGGTTACGGTAGTATGACGGATCAGGATTATTGGCGTTTTGCTGGTCGAAACGGCTGTTCCCTATTTTACCTGTTTGGTACGACACGTTGGTGTTGAGACGGTTACGGTCGTTGATTTTCCAGAAGTGGCTGAGGATGAACACCGGCTCTTCCACGTCTTTGTCGCGTGAGTTCCGTTTTTTGCCGTCCTGCCAACCCCAGTAGGAGTTGTATTTTACGCCCGCCAAGTCAGTAACTTCCTGTGTGTTAGGTGAATTCTTTCCGCGGCTGTTCTGTGCATAGATCGCGGTAAAGTTCAATGAGTGATTTTCAGAAAGACGCTTTTCAACGCTCGCGAACAACGAGAGGGCATCGTAATCGGTTCCTTCAAAATAGCCTTCCTGGGCACCGCGATAACCTGCTGAAATAACGTAGGCCCACCCGTCCGGACCCATACCGGATGCGTGAGTGGCCATCGTACGCCAGGTGTAGTTCGTATTCGTGCCGGCAGCCGAAAGACGTGTGCCGGGACGGTAAATCGAGGCACGGGTGTTGATTTCCTGTGTACCCAGAATGCCACCGAAAATGTAGTCTGATGGAGCTGATCCCGTGGTGAACTCCTGGTTACGCGTGGCATCGTTAAGTCCACCCCAGTTGCTCCATTGCGGCCTGCCATCATAAATTTTGTTCATGATGATGCCGTTTATCATTGTAGTACCGTATTCATTGTCAAGGCCGCGTACCCGGAAACGGGCTTGTCCCCAGTTGAACGCTGCTGCCTGCTGATAGGTGTCGCGTGTAGCCTGCAAGAGTCCGGATGTACTTTCCGAACCGCTGTTGTCGTCACCCAGGTCGTTTTCGGTCAGGGTGATGAGCGCGAGTTGCTGCTCCGACGTTTGGTCTTCCTCCAACACTACGATGCCGAGATCGAGCGTCTGACCGTCTTTCAGGTCAACGGGAAGCAGCTTGTCGGAATAACCCGCACTGCTGATACGCACCAACTGCTTTCCGCTGGTGACGCCTTCAATCCGAAAAACACCTTCCGCGTCGGCCAACCCCATAAATGAGGTGTTTTCGATCGTCGCGACGGCGCTCTGCATCGGCTTCTGTGATTTGGCATCGACCACCTTTCCGGTCAGCACTGCCGAGGCGGGCTTATCCTGAGCCCATCCCACAACCGCCAGCATTGCAAATAAAATACTGAATACTAGTTTTTTCATAAAAGTTACGAATATTAAACGTGTTTTGTTGAGAATAAACTTTTTCTTAACGGCGGCAAAGGTACACGATTAATTAATATTATCTACTTTTGCTTCCGCTTTCGCGTTAAATATTGACGTTAATTTAATGTACATTGTTATGAATATCAGAAACCTGGCCCTGTCCATATTGTTAATGCTCACGGTGGGGACGGTCGCGGCCCAGGAGAAAAAATACCGTGTCCATACGGTGGCCTTTTACAACTTTGAAAACCTCTTTGACACCATCAATCAGGCGAATAACGACGAAGAATGGTTACCCCATGGGGCCCAAAACTGGACCTCCGTTAAATACAAAAAGAAACTTCAGAACCTCGCTTTCGTGCTGTCGCAGATCGGAACCGGCGAGCAACAGAAGGAGGCGCCCGTTCTTATCGGCGGTGCGGAGATCGAGAACCGTGGCGTATTGGAGGATCTCGTGAAACAGCCTTTGATGGCGAAAAACGACTATGGTATCGTCCATTTCGACTCACCCGACAAACGCGGTATCGATGTGGCGTTGCTGTATCAGAAAAAACACTTCAAACCTACGAGTTTTATTAATATTCCCTTGTTGATCTATAAAAACGAGGCGAGTGAAAAGACCGATTCCAAGAATAGGGAAGACGAAGACAAAGACGATAAGATCGAGGTATCGAAAGACTATCGGGTGTATACCCGTGATGTGTTGTTGGTCACCGGGCTTCTCGATGGAGATGAGGTTAACATCCTCGTCAACCACTGGCCGTCACGGTCAGGTGGCGAAAAGAAAAGTAGTCCATTTCGGGAAGCCGCTGGCAAACTCAACCGAAAAATCATGGACTCCTTATATAAGGTGAATCCCAACGCCAAAATTATCCTTATGGGCGACCTGAACGACGGTTCCTATAATAAGAGTGTAAAAGAAGGAGTGGGAGCGAAACGTCGCAAAGAGGAGGTAAAAGAGCGTGGCATGTACAACCCGTTCGAGCAGATGTATTACGAGGGGAATGCAACCTTGTTCTACCGCGACGCAGGCGATATCTTCGACCAGATCATGGTATCTGAGCCGTTGATACGCAGCGATCGTTCCTCATTCCGTTACTGGAAGGCCGGCATCTACAACAAACCGTTCCTCATTCAGAAAGAGGGACAGTATAAGGGATATCCGCTACGACATTCCGCCAATGAGATTGGGTTCAGTGACCACTTTCCCGTTTATATCTACCTGTTGAAAGAAATGTAATTTGAAGCCGGACATGTTCCGGCTTTTTTACGGGTTTTCCGTAAAACGGATTAAGGCAAACCCCGTACCTTTACGAGGTAAAACAAATCGACATGAAACAGCTCTGTTGCCTGTGTCTTCTGCTGGTAGGCCTGGCCGGATTCTCACAGGACACCATCACTACCGCCGTTATAAAAGACTATGTAGGGCGCGATGTATGGGTAAAGGGGAAAGTCGCTTCGGTAAAAATGCCGTCGGATGATCGCGCACCCGCCTACATCAACGTTGATAAAGGATTCCCCAATAACGTCTTTACGATCGCCATTGCGCCCAAATACGCAGAGAGGATGAAGATCAAGTTGGACGCACTTAACGGTAAGCAAATTCTCGTCAAAGGAAAAGTAGTGGTTGACGCCAAAAGCGGTAGTACCATTCCGCAGATGTTCAATCCGTCGAAGATTGTGGTAACAGAGGACAAACCTGCGGCAAAACCCGACCCCAAGACGAAGACCAAAGCCAAATCCTAACATTGCACCATGCCCGTCTCCAAACCGTTCAACCTCACCAAATGGATTGCCGATAACCGGCACCTGCTCAAACCGCCTGTCGGGAACAAAAACCTGTTTACCGATGCGGATGATTATATCGTAATGGTCGTGGCCGGCCCGAATGCGCGCAAGGACTACCATTATAATGAAACGGAAGAATTATTTTATCAACTCGAAGGGCACATTACGGTTGCCATTCAGGAGGAAGGCCAACGCGTCGAAATGCAGTTGGGCCCCGGCGATATGTATCTCCACCCTGCCAAAGTACCACATTCACCCATACGTTCTGAAGGATCGATTGGTTTGGTCGTTGAGCGCAAGCGGGCAGGGAAGGGTTTCACCGACGGACTGTTGTGGTTCTGCGAGCAATGCAACCACAAACTGCACGAGGTGTACTTTGAATTGCACGATATTGAAAAGGACTTTTTGCCCTACTTCCGACAGTTTTATGCTTCGGTGGAGAAGCGAACCTGCACCCAATGCGGTTGCGTAATGGAAACCGATCCACGGTTCATCGATAAAGAAAAATAAAAAAAGGGAGTCCATTCGCGACTCCCTTTTTTGTTTGTTTTCTTCGTTAGAAGACCACTTTCTTCGTCGTTTCGCCTTCGTTTCCAATAATTTTCAGCAGCACCATGCTGCCAGTAGGGAAGAAGCCGTCGAGCTCAGCCGTCGTTGCACCTATTTGGTTTTTCTCATACAGCAGCCTGCCGCGCAAATCGAATATACGCACGGATTTCAGGTCAGCGCTTCCTTCTACATGAAGCTTTCCGTTTACGGGATACACCACGACCTCCCATGGAGTTGACGGATGCCCCGGGGTTCCGAGTGTCGGGCCTTGCTGGTAGACGATCTGAAGACGATCGGGGAAATCGCCGGCTTCCGACAGGAATTGATACGGTGATTCCGTGACATTATGCGTAACGTCCAGCGCATTATCTTTGATATAGATCGATTGTCCTTCTTCAAACAAGCCATCCGCATGGTCAAAGGCAATGGTGTAGTTTCCAGCATCTTCGATATGGAGGTTGACCGGTATCGCGCCTTGCGCTTCAAAAGGCATTGGCTTGGCTACGATGGCGCAGGCCTCTTCCCCTACGGTTACACTCATATAGTTCCCGGAGGCGATGATAGGGCCGTCATAGCCGGCGTCGAAATCATCCGTCATGTTGGGGGCATAGCCTACCAAAAGCTGACTCCGGTATTCTTCCGCCTTCTTGAGCGTAACCCAGAATCGATGGCGATCTGGGTTTTGCGTCCTGAGGAAGGCATCATAATATCCAAAACGCTGCCTGTTTCTGAACTGTACGTTGGCGGTTGCCAGTGAAGAACGGAAAAGGAAACCCTGTCCGGGGTTAATGAAGCCATAGAATTCGGGTCCTGGATTGGGCTCTATATTGCCCATAAGGTTAAAATAACGATAGTTCGCTCCGCCACCTGCAAGGGTTTGGTGGACGTAGAAGGCAATGGTAGCAGCGTTGTCTCCATCGAGAAGGAATTCGTAGAGATCAAGCGCAGACGGGTAAGGGTTTGATAACAAATTGTAACCGAGTGCCGGTCCAGACTTGGTAACCGTCACCGTATAGGTACCGTTATTCGGTACGCCTGTGAACGACCCCATAAATGACTGTTTTGGAAGCGGATAATCCGGAAAATTGTTGGGGGCACGTATCGCATAGCCCTTGGCCGGCTGGAAGTTATTCGTGGCTGGGTTAATCGCTACGAATGCATTGGTCGGCTCGTTCAGGGTGTAAAAACGATTCGATAGTGTAGCAGGCGAAAACGACTGCAGGTTCTGGCCAGTTACCGGCGCGCCCCAATAGACATAGTCAAGACGGTTCATGAAGGCTTCCCGCTTCACCGTAACGTTGCCCACGTTCGTGTTCACCACATCACCCGTATTTTGCAACAGGTTGGACATACTGCTGATGGTCAGGGATGCACCGGGGTCTACCACAACCCCATTCCGTACGGTAAGGAAAAAGTAGGGAGCAAGGGTAACATCCGCATTGTTGGTGACGCTGAACGTGCAGGCCGTCATATCACCATTTATTAAATAGTCATCTGTAAAGCTGACATTCTTTATCCCATCAGGCGTACCATTGCTCCAGGCGGTTCCGTTCCAAACCGTGGTTTCAGAAAGCGCGATCGTCATGGTTGTCGGAAGCGCACATTGCCCCGTTGTTGGCGTAAATGTGTAGGTGGTGGTTTGGGACGTGTCTATTGCCGGGCTCCACGCGCCTGTAATCCCGTTAAGCGACGTGGTCGGTAAGGCAGGTGTGGTCGTATTCTTACATATTGGCGAACGCTGCGTAAAGGTCGGCACTATATAAGGTGGAGACACGGTTACGGTTACGGATACCGTATCACCTTCAAAGGAAGTGTAGCTAATGGTCGTCGTTCCGGCAGAAATCGCACTGACAAGACCCGTCACGGCATCGACCGTGGCCACGGCCGGATGGGAACTGGTCCAGGCGGGAATGGTGTAGCGGATGACCAGGACGCCCGACCCTCCGTTCTTACCGCCTCCGCCTCCGGATCCCGTATTGGGGGCGCCGTCTGATACACCGCCATTACCACCAACCCCACTGCCGCCTGCCGCGCCTCCGCCGCAATCTGAATAGCCTCCGCCTCCGCCGGCATACCATAAGGCCGTTCCGGAAATATCGTTCTGTAGGCCCAAACCTCCCGTTCCTGGCCCGGTCTCGGTCCCGCTCTGGCCCGGCCCTCCCGCACCGCCACCTCCGCCGGAGCGGGTGCAGGAGTTAGAATATACGGAGTTACCTCCCTGATAACCATATCCAA
>DATGXZ010000247.1:0-10550 GCA_035298445.1 Flavobacterium sp. | reverse complement strand
CAATCGCTTCCTGGGTATAGGTGACGTTGTGGTGGTCTTCGTATTTGTTCTTGATATTGTTGAGGATAGTAATCGTTTCTTCAACGGAAGTTGGCTCTACGATCACCTTCTGGAAACGGCGTTCCAGTGCTCCATCTTTCTCAATATATTGACGGTACTCATCCAGCGTCGTAGCTCCGATGCATTGGATTTCTCCCCGGGCCAACGCCGGTTTGAACATGTTCGAGGCATCGAGCGAGCCTGTAGCGCCACCGGCTCCGACAATGGTGTGGATCTCGTCGATGAAGAGGATGATATCGTCGTTCTTCTCCAACTCGTTCATCACCGCTTTCATGCGTTCTTCGAACTGGCCGCGGTATTTGGTACCGGCTACCAGCGAAGCGAGATCAAGGGTAACGACGCGTTTGTTGAACAGGATACGCGACACTTTCTTCTGGATGATCCGAAGGGCGAGTCCTTCCGCAATGGCCGATTTACCCACGCCGGGTTCACCGATCAAAAGCGGGTTGTTCTTCTTACGACGGCTTAGGATCTGCGAAACACGCTCGATTTCTTTCTCGCGGCCTACCACCGGATCGAGTTTACCGTCTTCCGCCAGTTCAGTGAGGTCGCGACCGAAGTTATCCAGAACAGGTGTCTTCGATTTCTTGTTCGACTTATTGGCGGGGTTATTGAAACTGCTTTCTTTTAGGCTGTCATCTTGTCCGGAATCATCATTGTAAGATTCATTCCGGGGAAGGTTTTCCATGAATTCTTCTTCGTTTGGCATCATATTCAGGTATTGTTCTTTTGCTGAATCATAGTCGATCTTGAGTTTATTCAGCAATTTGGTTGTGGGATCGTTTTCATTCCGCAGTATGCACAACAATAAGTGGGCCGTACTGATCGACGTGCTTTGGAAGACCTTCGCTTCGAGAAACGTGGTCTTTAGGGCGCGTTCCGCCTGGCGTGTCAGGTGGAGGTTCTTCTTTTCATTACCGCTTTCTATCGCGGCCGGATTTGCCGGGCTCAGTATTTCGACCTTGCGACGCAGGTGCTCAAGGTCAACTGAAAGATTGTTCAGGATGTTGATGGCTTTGCCGTTGCCGTCCCGCAGAATCCCCAGCATAAGGTGTTCCGTACCGATGAAGTCATGGCCGAGGCGCAGGGCTTCTTCTTTGGAGTACGTGATGACATCCTTTACCCGTGGCGAAAAATTATCATCCATAATTCTAACTTGGTTCTCGTAAATGTACGTATTCGGGTATTGAAAAGCAATAACCGTTCCCGTCGGTCAGCTTGTCAGCTAATAGACGAAAAATATCGTAAAGCCGACGTTAATTCCGTGGTAAATTATTAACGGCGGCTACCCGGCTTTTTGTTGATAATTTACGTTAAAAATGTCCCTTCAGGCACCCCTTAACCGGGGCGAAAACCTTATATTAGCGGGATTTTTCAAACCAAATAGTTTTAATCTAGCGAATTACGTTTATGTCTGACGGAGAAAAGTTGATCCCCATCAATATAGAGGACGAAATGAAGTCCGCCTACATCGATTATTCGATGTCGGTCATTGTGTCACGGGCGCTGCCGGATGTGCGCGACGGACTCAAGCCGGTGCACCGCCGCGTGCTCTTCGGTATGTATGAATTGGGCGTTTTGTCAAACCGGGCCCACAAGAAATCGGCCCGTATCGTCGGTGAAGTTTTGGGTAAATACCACCCACACGGCGATTCTTCCGTTTACGATACCATGGTGCGTATGGCGCAGGAGTGGAGTCTCCGCTACCTGTTGGTCGACGGACAAGGAAACTTCGGTTCCATCGACGGGGATAGTCCGGCGGCGATGCGATACACTGAAGCGCGCATGAAGAAGATTTCAGAAGAGATGCTGGCGGATATCGACAAAGAAACGGTTGACTTCCAGCTGAACTTCGACGATACGCTGGAGGAGCCGAAAGTGCTTCCGGCCAAAATACCAAACCTGCTGGTCAACGGTGCGTCGGGCATCGCGGTAGGTATGGCGACGAATATGGCGCCGCACAACCTGACGGAAGTCATCAACGGAACGCTGGCCTATATCGACAATCCCGAGATCGAGATCGACGAAATCATCGGGCACATCAAAGCACCGGATTTTCCAACAGGAGGTGTGATCTACGGATACGAAGGGGTGCGTGAGGCTTTCAAGACGGGCCGCGGCCGCGTCGTCATCCGTGCGAAAACGAGTTTTGAAGAAGTAGAAGGACGCGAGGCCATCATCGTTACCGAGATACCGTACCAGGTAAACAAAGCGGAGATGATCAAAAAGACGGCGGATCTCGTCAACGAGAAACGTATCGAGGGCATTTCCAACATCCGCGACGAATCGGATCGTAATGGTATGCGGATCGTGTACATCCTAAAGCGGGATGCCGTACCGAATGTGGTCCTCAACACCTTGTTTAAATATACACAGCTGCAGTCGTCGTTCAGTGTCAATAACATTGCACTGGTAAAAGGACGTCCGCAGTTACTGAACGTAAAAGACCTGATCCATTATTTCGTGGAACACCGCCATGACGTGGTGGTGCGTCGTGCGCAGTACGAATTGCGGAAGGCGGAAGAACGTGCCCATATATTGGAAGGACTCATCATTGCGTCTGACAATATCGACGAGGTAATCGCCATTATCCGTGGTTCTGCCAATACCGACGAAGCGCGTGAGAAATTGATGGCGCGTTTCAATCTTTCGGATATACAGTCGAAGGCCATTGTTGAGATGCGCCTGCGTCAGCTTACGGGTCTTGAGCAGGACAAACTGCGCGCCGAGTATGAAGATATCATGAAACTCATCGAGCGTTTGAAAGCGTTGTTGGCGAGCAAGGAACTCCGTATGGAACTCATCAAGGAGGAACTCATCGAAATGCGTGACAAATACGGCGATGAACGTCGTTCGGTCATTGAGTATTCCGGAGGTGATGTAAGTATCGAAGACATGATCGCCGACGAAAGTGTAGTCATCACGATCTCGCACGCCGGTTACATCAAACGTACGCCGTTGAGCGAATACAAAACACAGAACCGCGGGGGTGTGGGGCAGAAAAGTGCCGGTACGCGCGACGCGGACTTCCTGGAACATATGTACGTGGCGACGAACCACCAGTACATGTTATTCTTTACCCAGAAAGGGAAGTGCTTCTGGATGCGGGTGTATGAAATTCCGGAAGGAAGCAAGACCAGCAAAGGACGCGCCATCCAGAACCTGATCAATATCGAGAACGACGACAAGGTAAAAGCGTTCATCTGTACGGGTAACCTCCGCAGTGAAGAGTACATCAACAGCCACTTCCTGGTTATGGCGACCAAGAAGGGACAAGTGAAGAAAACACCACTCGAACAATATTCGCGTCCACGTGCAAATGGCGTAGCGGCGATTACAATCCGTGAAGACGACGAACTGTTGGCCGCACGCCTGACGACCGGTAACAGCCAAATCCTATTGGCGGTGAAATCCGGAAAACTGGTGCGGTTCGAAGAGCACAAGACGCGTCCAATGGGGCGTACGGCTTCCGGGGTACGCGGCATCACGCTGGCCGATGAGCAGGATGAGGTAATTGGGATGGTGACGGTCAATGATCCGGAATCGGAGATTCTTGTTGTGTCTGAAAAAGGCTATGGAAAACGTTCTGCCTTGGAGGATTATCGTATCACCAACCGTGGAGGTAAAGGCGTGAAAACGCTTAACATTACCGAAAAGACGGGTCTTTTGGTGTCGATCAACAACGTAACGGACGAAGACGATTTGATGATCATCAACAAATCCGGACTCACAATCCGTATGGACGTAGCCGATCTTCGTGTAATGGGACGTGCCACGCAGGGCGTTCGTTTGATTAGCCTGAAAGGGAATGACTCTATCGCGGCGGTTACGAAGGTAATGAAGGAAGAAGCGGCTGAGAATGCCGAGGTCAATCCGGAAGACGATGTGACGAAAGAAATGTCGGCCGACGGGATTGCTACTCAGGCACCCGTGACGTATGATGATGCGGAAGACGAGGCTGACGATTTCGAGGGCGAAGAAGAATAAAGAACAACTAAATCTTGAAGTATATGAAAATCAATAGATTTTTCGTCGCGGCCGCAGTGATGGCCTCTGTTGCGGTTTCAGCGCAGAAAGACGAGTTAAAGGCGTTGAAGAAAATCTACGCCAAAGAGAAGCCTTCGGCTAACGATGTTCAGGAGTATAAAACCAATCTGGCGAAACTGCAATCGATAGCAACGGAAGAAGGCGATAAAGTATATACTGCTTTCTACAAGGGTATGCTTCCTCTCGTTGAATTGAGTACAACAGGTACACCTACGCCTGAGCAACTTATGAAAGTAGCGTCGCCGGAGGCCGTTACTGAGTTCACGTCATCGGTTAATGGCGTTCTGGAGTATGAGAAGAAAACGGGAAAGAAACAATATACGGACGATATTAATGAGACATTGGGATGGTTCCGTCCTATGTTGCTTGGTTACGCAGTTGAGTTGGGCAAGGCGCAGCTGTACAAGCCCGCTTCTTCCGTACTTTACAACATCTACCTGCTGGATAAGAAAGACCAGGAGAAACTCTACTACGCTGCCAACTATGCTGTCTTAGGAAAAGACTATCCCAAGGCACTGGAGTATTACCAAATGTTGAAAGACCTGAATTATTCAGGTGAGAAAACGTTGTTTTATGCAAAGAACGTAGCGTCGGGTCAGGAAGAGAGTTTTCCGACTAAAACGGATCGCGACAATTACGTGAAACTGAAGACGCATGAGGCACCGCGAGAGGAGAAAGTTCCGTCACAACGAGGTGAAATTTATAAAAACATCGCATTGATTTTAATTGATCAGGGCAAAGTGGAAGAAGCGAAGAAAGCCATTAAGGATGCGCAATTGGCCAATCCGGAAGATTCATCGCTCGTTTTGAGTGAGATGGACTTGTATCTCAAAACCAAAGATATGGCGTCGTATGAGCGTCTGGCGAAAGAGGTTGTTGCCAAGAATCCTACCGATGCCAACCTGTTGTACAATCTCGGTGTTATTAGTAATGAGGCCAATCGTAAGGAAGAGGCAAAAGACTACTATAAAAAGGCAATCACTGTTGACCCTAAGTATACGAATGCGTACCTGAACCTGGCTGTATTGATGCTGGAGCCAGAGAAAGACATCGTCGACCAGATGAACAAACTTGGTACATCGGCGGCCGATAATAAGAAATTTGATGCGCTGAAAAAGAAACGTGAGGATTTGTTCGTATCGGTCATCCCATATCTCGAGAAAGCACACGAACTGAACAAAGACAACCTGGATGTCGCTGAGACGCTTTTGAACGTTTACGGTGCTCTTGAAATGATGGACAAAGCCCGACCGTTGAAAGAGGAAGTGCGTGCGTTGCGGGAAAAGCAGCCTGCCAAGAACTAAAAGAAAAGCCGCTCTAACGAGCGGCTTTTTTATATCACTTTTTTAATGACGCGCAATTTATGCGTATGCCGGTTGGTTTCAGCATTGTAAATTCCGAGGTGGTCTAAGCGGTCAATTCGCACACGGCCGCTCGCATGGATGATGTAATTGTCATTCATGATAATACCCACGTGGATGATGGCACCTTCCTCATTATCAAAAAACGCCAAATCGCCGGGTTCGCTTTCTTCAATAAAACTAAGGGCGTCTCCCTGGGTAGCCTGTTGCGATGCATCGCGTAACAGGAAGTGGCCGTTTAGCTTGTAGACCATTTGGGTAAACCCTGAACAATCGATCCCGAAAGGCGTTTTGCCTCCCCATAAATAGGGTGCGTTCAGGTATTGGAAGGCGGTTTCTATCAATTGCGATTTGGGCTTTTTCCCGGTCACGCGCATCCCTTCGAACTCAAACTGTGATTTGTTGATCTCGGGTTGGCTGAGGAAGGATAGAGACGCACCGAGAGGTATCGGCATCAGCAGGTTATTACCCCACGTTACATATTCGACCAAATCGGCATTGAGGATAATGGCATCTTCCGACAGCATGTCGTAGCTCGCCTCGGAAATCACCTGGAATTGCTTCGTGTCGATCCAGCCTTCGTAGCCGTCGTATTGCAGTTTTACCTGCGTCCATTGCCGTTCCTGCGACAGCACTTTAAAATGCTCGCCGAACAACACTTGGGATACGATTTCGCTCTTATCACTGGGCTCCGCCCGCAGGGGAATGTTGGCCAGATTACAGATTCCGAACATCAGGACGTTTTACGTAATGAAACGCAAAGGTACACGCATTTTTTGGACTGTCGAAACCGACCGCCGCATTTACGCGCGTTCGATCACGATGGCCGATGCGCCACCTCCGCCGTTGCAGATAGCCGCGGCACCGATTTTGGCGTTGTTTTGCTCCAGCACATTAAGCAATGTCACGATGATACGGGCCCCGGAACAACCCAGTGGGTGTCCGAGCGACACAGCACCTCCGTTTACGTTGACCTTTGCGGCATCAAGTCCGAGGATTTTGGCGTTCGCCAAGCCCACTACCGAGAATGCTTCGTTGAATTCGAAGAAGTCGACATCGTCTTTGGAGATACCCGCTTTGGCAAGGGCTTTCGGCAGCGCTTTGGCTGGTGCCGTCGTGAACCATTTAGGCTCCTGCTCAGCATCCGCGTAGCCTTTGATGTAGGCGAGTGGCTTGAGTCCGAGTGCCACCGCTTTTTCTTCCGACATAATCACGAGTGCGGCTGCACCGTCATTTATAGTAGACGCGTTCGCTGCGGTTACAGTTCCATCTTTCGTAAATACAGGTGCAAGCGATGGAATCTTATCAAGGCGTACGTTCGTGTACTCCTCGTCTTTGGTTATCATGATTGGATCGCCTTTCCGTTGTGGAACGGCTACCGGCACTACCTCATTGTCGAATTTTCCGGCCTCCCAGGCCTGGGCGGAACGCTCATACGACTGGATCGCGAAGGCATCCTGCTCTTCACGTGAGATGTTATATTCGGTTGCGCACGCATCGGCGCAAACGCCCATTGCATTTTGGTCGTAAGCGTCGGTAAGTCCGTCTTTCTGGAGACCGTCGATCATCGTTGCCGGACCGAATTTTTGTCCGGTACGCATTTGAACGTAGTGGGGGATAAGACTCATATTCTCCATACCACCGGCCACGATTACTTCGGCATCACCGGCCATGATAGCTTGTGCGGCCTGTGTTACGGCTTTCATTCCGGAGGCGCACACCTTGTTTACGGTCGTAGCGATGACACTATCAGGTAATCCGGCAAAGCGCGACGCCTGGCGGGCAGGTGCCTGGCCCACACCGGCCTGTACGACATTGCCCATGATCACTTCGTCAACCGATTCCGGCGACAAACCGATTTTATCAAGCGCGCCTTTTATAGCCGTTGCGCCCAGTTTAGGGGCAGGAACGGTAGACAGACTTCCGAGAAAACTGCCGATCGGCGTGCGGACGGCGGAAACGATGACAACTTTTTTGCTCATGGTGCAATATTTGAAGATGTATAATTATACGGTTTAAACGTTGCGAATTTAATTATTTATCAAGAATATATCTGTAATGCGCTAACAAAAATTCAGCGAAACAAAAAAAGGCCGTCGTTTGTGACAGCCTTTTTCAAGTACTTTACTTTTTTAAAAGCGGTAGCCGACACTCAAGCCAAAAGCACGGATGCCACCCCAGCCGCCGTCCATTTTGACGGAGGCGCCGTTGGGAGTTACCTCTACTTCTTCATCAATGAATGGCAAATCGAATTCTTCTATTACATCGCGTACCTGTGCCTGTTCCGCCGGATCGAGTAGCTGCGAGGTCGTGCCTTCGATTTTTCCGGATCCACTGCCGATGTGTCCCCCGATGATCCACCAGTCGATCACAAAATGGCTGCCGATAGTCCACTGGGCACCCAGCATTAAGCCGAAGGAGTTACCGGTGATATCACCCCCCATGGTCACGACCTGATCGTCTCCGTTTTCGTCGGTGTACTCGACTTTTACCGTTTCCGCCTTGAATTTAGAATAGCGGTAATAGGGTGCCAGGTAGAAACCGCGTCCATAGCCTTTTCCCAGATAAAGCCGAACCTCCGGCGTGATGGCCGTGTTACTGATCTTCGCATTGTCGATCAGGAACTGTGTAGCATCATCCGTTTCATCAACGAACGAATCGACATTGCTTTTGAACGGGATATTCGACGAGGGCATGAAGCGGTACCCCAGTGCGACCGACCAGCGTTTCGAGAGCACACGCTCGTACTGGAAGGAATAGTTGTTAAAGACAACCGAGCTCAGGTTGACCTTTAGAAAATTGTAGCGCCTGACTTCGGTTGAGTCGGTTTGGGCGACGGCGGCCCCGGCACTGCATAAAAACAAAAAAAGTAGTAGTGATTTTTTCATTCTGCTAAATTTAGATTACTCTTGTTAAAAATAATAAAAAAACCCGGATATATCCGGGTGTGATATTAGTTCAATTTTCGAACAAGGCGTTTTCGCGTGAGCAGGGCGATCAAGGCGACCAACACCCATACGGGCCAGGCGGCCAGGACGAAAAACACAAACCCCTCTAACAGGACCCAGCCACTTCGCAGACTTTCCAGCAGGCGAACGCCAAACGGCGGTCGAAGCGAAGCAGCGTTCTCGAAGTTGGGTAACACCTCTGTTTTCAATGATTCTTTTTGGTATATCGCCAATGTTACGGTGCTGAATGCCACCCGGTCGCGGAGTGACAGTTCCGAAATATAGGCCTCGTCAGCGGTTTGTTGGCGCGCGCTGTTGTCGGATTCGGCCGCTACGGCGTCTTTGAGTTTAGCCGGTTTCTGGTCAATGGCTCTTTCAATTCGTTTTCCGGCGTTTTCGTTGCGGCGTAGGGTAAGGCGCTGCGCGATCAGGTCGAGTGAAGCGTCCTGTGCATCAATTTCGCGGCTATCGAGAAATACGGCCTGCCGCCCGATTGACGTCAGGACGGTATCGAGTGCGGTATTGGGCACGCGCAACGTCAACGTATTTTCAACGGTATAGCGGGTGGTTTCAACAACGCTGTCGAGACTAATGGAAGCTGTCTTCTTTTCCGCGACATCGCTGCGCAGGTGGGTGTGGGTGACAAAGCCACCAAAGCGGCGCACCGTGCTTTCGATTTTCTCCGTCGCGTTCGAGACATCTTTTACGCGGAAGCGAATGTCGGCAGTTCGGATAAATTGGTGTGGGGGAAGCTCAGGCGCGATGCCGGTGGTGTCGGCGGCGGCGAGGTCGCTCGAAGCCTCCATCGAGTCGGCTTCTCTTTTGCAGGAAACGGACAGAAGGAATAGTCCGGCGAGGGCAAGAAGGGGTGTTACATGGGTTTTCATACATCCTTTTTAAAATGGAACAATCGGGTTTTCAATTCGTGATCACGCGTAGTGTTGTTCCATACAAAAGGATTAGGTTTTCGTTAACGTTTTGACGCGTACGAAAAACCGTGCCAGACAAAAAAGGAGCTTTGTAAAAAAGAAGCTGCTATCGGCGAATCGAGCGGATGACGGCCGTCGAATCACAGTTAAGGACATCGAGGATGACGCGTTGGCCTTTGCCGTTCTTGCCTTCGACTACATAGACTTTACCGCTGTCGATTTCAACCTTGCTGTTATCGAAGTCGACCGTTCCGTAGCGGAGTATGGCGGTGACACCAGCCGTGTCGATCCAGCCTTCGGAAAGTGCTTTTTGCGCTTCTGTGGAGTATACGCGGTCTTTGCTCCGGATGTTATCAAGCGTACGGGCGTTGGGCAGGTAGTTAAAATCCTGTCCGCGTTTGTTGAAAATGGTGACCAATAACACGCATCCGATCAGGAAGCCGACGAGATAGTAGGCGAGACGTTGGTAGAATTTCATGGGGGCAAAGATAGGGAAAGGAATTAGGAAATAGGAGAGGGGAGAGAGGAGAGAAGAAAGAGGAAGGAGCAAGGAGCAAAGAGCAAAGAGCAAAGAGCAAAGAGGAAAGAGGAAAGAGGATGGAGACGCAGTTTCGGTACTTGAGATGTTGACGGGTCTTGGATAGTTAGTGCGTGTGGGATCTTTCGCGCTATAACTCAGGCAGGTTACTGATAGTGAGTTAGACGGCATGAGCTCATCGCAGTTCTTCGCTGTCCGGGATGTGTGTTTTCCTTTTAAGGTTGGCTGTCAGGCGGGCTTGTCGCGATGTACTATGGTAAGCGGTTTTGTCCCGATCAATTTTAACAATTAATGCGGTTTTCCCGTACGCGTGGTTCGGATGGATTTCGTAAGGGACCCATGCGCCCCTCCCCAAATCCAAATTACAGATTTCCGACGACACCATTTTACGGGAAAACCGCCGTTTTTGTTAAAAATCAGGAGTCGGTTTTGGTCGAGATTTTGCAGGATACTATAAGGTTGAAGCGACCGCGTTAAGGATGGGAGCGGCAGCCTTTTTGCCTCTGTGTGTGGGATGGTATGGGGTGCGTCTGGAAAGGATGACTGGCGCAGGGACCAGGCAAAAAGCTATAGCGGACAGCCTGGCACGAGGCTGGGTAAACGTGCGGATAGCGGATACGTTCCGCCGAGGGCAACGCCCAAAAAAAGGTTATGTTACAAGCAGGTT
>DATGXZ010000246.1:0-2724 GCA_035298445.1 Flavobacterium sp. | reverse complement strand
ATAGAGACTTATAATCAGTATACAAAACTAAATCAGCAGGTTTTCTCCATTTTCTTTCAAAAAGACAAAAACGGGCGATGACAGGAGATACAAGACTAGAAAATACGCGGAATTGCACGGCCTGGCGTGCATCAGCCACCGGTATGAACCCGCGCTTTAGCCCGGATCGAAGCGGCAGCCTTTTGACGCAGGCGCCACTTCTTTGCCGCTGGCAACGGCGACGCGAGGAGCCGGAGGGCGGCGTCGCAAAGAGGGCGCTGGCGGAGAAAGCTATAGCGGAGAGCCGGATTGGCTTCTGAAAAAGAAAACACCGGACACACATTCGTGATGAAAATTTAACAAAATATGCGGTTTTCCCACACCGAAAAGTGCGCCGCATTTCGTAAGGGATGCATCCGCCCCTTCCCTGAAGGTAAAATACAAATTCCGGAAATACGGTACGTACGGGAAAACCACCTATTTTGTTAAAACCAATCGTCTCAACCTAGACATCCCTAAAAACAAAATGGCCGGAACGAGTCCGGCCATTTCTATACAGCAATGTGTTTTATCACACTTTGATCTCTACCTCAACACCGCTTGGAAGCTCAAGCTTCATAAGTGCGTCGATGGTTTTAGAAGACGATGAATAGATGTCGATCAGTCTTTTGTAAGACATCACTTCAAACTGCTCACGTGACTTCTTGTTTACGTGTGGCGAACGCAACACGGTAAAGATCTTTTTGTTGGTCGGCAACGGAATAGGGCCTGTAACCACAGCTCCGGTACTCTTAACCGTTTTTACGATCTTCTCGGACGATTTGTCGACGAGCATGTGATCGTACGATTTAAGTTTTATTCTGATTTTCTGACTCATGTTCTTTTAATTAAGCGTTACCTTTTGCTTTCTTGATTACAGCCTCCGAGATGTTAGCCGGAGTTTCTTCATAATGGTCAAATTCCATTGTAGAAGTAGCGCGTCCGGAAGACAGGGTACGAAGTGTCGTTACGTAACCGAACATTTCGGCAAGCGGAACGAACGCTTTGATGACTTTCGCGCCGTTACGGTCGCTCATGTCGTTCACCTGTCCGCGGCGACGGTTAAGGTCACCTACGATATCACCCATGTTCTCTTCCGGTGTGATCACTTCCAGCTTCATGATTGGCTCGAGGATTACGGCACCGGCCGCGCGGCCTGATTCCTTGTAACCCATTTTTGCTGCCAATTCGAAGGAAAGTGCATCGGAGTCAACCGGGTGGAACGATCCGTCGAGAAGTGTTACTTTCAGGCTGTCTACCTCGTAACCGGCCAAAGGACCTTGTTTCATGGCTGCCTTGAATCCTTTCTCTACGGATGGAACGTATTCTTTCGGTACGTTACCACCTTTCACCTCATTGACGAACTGGAGTCCTACGAAACCATCGTCAGCCGGCTCGATGCGGAATACGATATCCGCAAACTTACCACGACCACCGGTTTGTTTCTTGTAGACCTCACGGTGTTGGGCCGATTTGGTGAAGGCTTCTTTGTATTCTACCTGAGGCTCGCCCTGGTTTACTTCTACCTTGAACTCACGCTTCATACGGTCGATAAGGATGTCGAGGTGAAGCTCGCCCATACCAGAGATGATGGTCTGGCCTGAAGCCTCATCCGTCTTCACCTGGAAGGTTGGATCCTCTTCTGCGAGTTTGGCGAGTGCCATACCCATCTTATCAACGTCAGCCTTTGTTTTAGGCTCGATCGCGATACCGATTACCGGAGCAGGGAAGTCCATCGATTCGAGCACGATCGGGTGCTTCTCATCACACATGGTATCACCGGTCTTGATATCCTTGAAACCTACCGCAGCGCCGATGTCACCTGCCTCGATGTACTCGATTGGGTTTTGCTTGTTGGCGTGCATCTGGTAGATACGGGAAATACGCTCTTTGTTTCCGGAACGGGTGTTCAGGATGTAGGAACCTGCGTCGAGACGACCTGAGTACGCACGGAAGAACGCCAGACGACCTACGTAAGGGTCAGTAGCGATCTTGAACGCGAGGGCCGCGAACGGCTCTTTCACGTCAGGCTTACGGAAAGCCGGCTCGTCTGTATCAGGGTTCGTACCTTCGATAGCTTCTTTATCAAGTGGCGACGGAAGGTATTTACAAACCGCATCCAGCATGAACTGAACTCCTTTGTTTTTGAAAGAAGAACCACACAGCATCGGGATGATCGACATGTCGATGGTCGCTTTGCGAAGTGCTGCGTTGATTTCGTCTTCTGTAATGGAGTTTTCATCTTCGAAGAATTTCTCCATCAGGTTTTCGTCATACTCGGCAACGGCTTCGATCAGTTGCGCACGAAGTTCGTGTGCTTCTGCTTTCAGGTCCTCAGGAATTTCGATCACGTCGAAAGTAGCCCCTTGGGTGTGCTCATGCCAAACGATTGCCTGGTTTTTTACGAGATCCACCACACCTTTGAAATCTTCCTCATCACCAATCGGAAGAACGATTGGCACAGCGTTCGATTTCAACATGTCGCGCACCTGTTGGCAAACAGCCTGGAAGTTCGATCCCTGACGGTCCATCTTGTTGACGAAGCCCATACGAGGCACTTTATAGTTGTCAGCAAGCCTCCAGTTCGTCTCCGACTGTGGTTCAACGCCATCAACCGCAGAGAAAAGGAATACGAGTCCGTCGAGAACGCGAAGTGAACGGTTCACCTCTACGGTGAAGTCAACGTGTCCCGGGGTATCGATGATG
>DATGXZ010000245.1:0-5678 GCA_035298445.1 Flavobacterium sp. | reverse complement strand
GGATGGCTGCTCGGGACATAGGCCACAAACGGCTCAAAATACAATACGACTTCCTTTATCTTCTCTTCCTCCAACGGCGTGGCCGCAATGGCCGCGTCCAGATGTCCGTTTTTCAGGCGGGTGATGATTTCCTCCGTCGTCAACTCCTCAATGATAAGTTTGACTTTTGGATACCGGTTATTGAAACTCTTCAGGAACATCGGCAACAGCGTAGGCATGATGGTCGGGATGATGCCTAGGCGAAACTCCCCTCCGATGAATCCCTTCTGTTGGTCTACGATATCCTTGATACGATCGGCCTCGTTTACGATGTTTTTGGCCTGCGCTACTATTTTCTGTCCGATATCCGTCAGTTGGATCGGCTTCTTGCTGCGGTCAAAAATCAAGACGCCCAGTTCGTCTTCTACCTTCTGTATCTGCATACTCAGCGTAGGCTGGGTAACAAAACACTTGTCGGCCGCAAGCGTGAAATTCCGGTGTTCGGCGACGGCCAGCACATATTGCAATTGGGTAATGGTCATTTTATCGATTTTATCGATGTAAAGATAAAAAGTATAAGTGAAAACTATTTAATTATCCGCGTGCCGTTTGCGTACCTTTGAGGTAACAAAGCACATTCCCATGAAGACAAACGCCCTCGGCCTTTCGGTCGAAAATTCTGAAAAACTGGTTGGAAGTCTCAACCAACTGCTGGCCTCGTTCCAGGTATATTATCAAAACCTCCGGGGTATTCACTGGAATATCAGGGGGAAACGCTTTTTCTCGCTTCACGTGAAGTTTGAGGAACTGTATAATGACGCCCAGTTGAAAATCGATGAGCTCGCAGAGCGCGTACTTACATTGGGTGGCGTACCGTTGCACACCCTTCAGGATTATGTGGAAAACAACAGGGTGCGCGTCGGCAAAGACATCCATAAAGACGATCTGGCCGTGCAGTTGATTATCGATTCCCTTACGTCGTTACTGGTGTTGGAACGCGAGATTTTGCGTGCATCGGCCGACTGTGACGATGAAGGCACGAATTCGATGATGGGCGATTTCATCAAAGAGCAGGAGAAAACCATCTGGATGATGAAAGCCTGGCTGACCGAAGAGGTGTAATCCGGATAGGACCTTACAAAGAAGTGGCGCTTGCCACTTTTTTTGTTTTAAGACGGCGTTTTATATCACGCATAGTTATCAAAGTGTTAAAATTCCAATAAAAGTGACAGGCACATAGGATACAACCCGGGAAGGCGTTTACATTTGCTCAACGTGAAAACTCTGGTGTCAGTTGCGCTTTTCTTTTTTGTGGCCTTTTTGGCGACACCTACCATCGTGTCATTGATCGAACGAAACAGCGACACTTCCGCTTTTTTCACGATGAACGAAGAAGAACAGTCGCCGTCAGTCGAAAGTACACTGGTTGCAGCGGTTTGGACGCCAGGCGAACTTTGCCATTCCGTTGTGTTGCCTCTTCGGAGCAGTACCATCCATCCGGAATTGCGACTGAAACACGACAACGTCACGCCGTCTATTTTCGTTCCGCCACCCAACGCGTAACGACGTACATCCGGTCTATTCGGATATCCGGCACTGCCGACCTATTCGTCATTTCCTCCGCCTTACTCGTTCAACATGTCCAAAAAAGTCTCTCTTTTCGCTAATCTTCGCACTGATTTTTCTTCCGGCCTGGTCGTTTTCCTCGTGGCCCTTCCTCTTTGTCTCGGCATCGCTTTGGCATCGGGTGCGCCGCCGCTCGCGGGTATCATTGCGGGTGTTATCGGCGGTATCGTAGTCGGATCGCTGAGCTCGTCGCACCTGAGTGTATCGGGTCCGGCGGCCGGACTCACCTCGATCGTGCTGGCGGCCATTACCGAACTCGGGGCTTTTGAGATATTCCTTGCCGCTGTGTTCGTAGCGGGCATCCTACAGGTAGTATTGGGGTTGGTAAAGGCCGGTACGGTCTCCAATTATATCCCTAACAACGTCATTGAGGGGATGCTTGCCGGAATCGGAGTCATCATCATCCTAAAACAAATTCCCCATGCCTTTGGTTACGACAGTGATTTTGAAGGAGATGAGAACTTCGTGCAGCCCGACGGGGAGAATACGTTCACGGAATTATTGGGTGTTTTCGACCATGTAAATGCAGGCCCCATCCTTATATCACTCGTGTCGCTTGCCCTCCTGATGGGCTGGCCGCGACTGGGAATTTCGAAGAAAGTACGGTTTATACCCGCGGCGTTATTGGCGGTAGCGGCCAGTATCGTGCTGAACGAAGTGCTGCTGGCTGTTGGCAACAGTTGGGCGATTACTTCCCGTGACCACCTGGTAACGCTGCCGGTACCGAAGACTTTCAGTGAGTTTACGAACATGTTCGTGTCGCCCGACTTTACGGCATTGGCCCGGCCTGAAGTCTGGAAAATTGGGGCGACGATTGCGGCGGTGGCGTCTATTGAGACCTTGCTGTGTATCGAAGCGGCTGACCGGATGGACCCGCAAAAACGCTATACTGACACCAATCGCGAACTTCGTGCCCAGGGTATTGGGAATATGTTAAGTGCGTTGCTCGGCGGATTACCGATGACGTCGGTCGTCGTGCGGACCTCCGCCAACGCAGATGCGGGCGCGAAGTCAAAGATGTCTGCGATCATCCATGGCGTATTATTGCTGTTGTGCGTTGTATCGATTCCGTTCATACTCAACAAAATTCCATTGGCGACGCTGGCGGCGGTGTTGATCCTGGTGGGGTATAAGCTGGCAAAACCGTCGACCTTCCTGCATTTCTGGCAGCGCGGCATCTACCAGTTCCTTCCGTTTGTCATCACGTTTGTGGGTGTTTTATATAACCTGCTGGCGGGCGTGGCATTGGGATTATTGGTCAGCGTCATTTTCATCCTCAAAGGCAACATGAAACGCGCCTACGTTTTCCGTCGGGAAGAATATAAAGATGGTGACATCATCCACATCGACCTCGCTCAGGAGGTATCGTTCCTGAACAAGGCTGCCATCAAAGCGACGCTCGCGCAAATTCCGGCCAACGCCCGTGTGGTAATCGATGCGTCGGATACGGTTTATATCGCACATGATGTGCTTGACCTGATCCACGAATTCAAGCAGGTACGAGCCAAAGAAGCGCATATCAAGGTGAAGTTGCGTGGTTTCAAGAAGGCCTATCGTTTACAGGATGCGGAAGAGGTGAACAAAGTCACACTTGAGCATCCGACGGGCGAAAAAACCTCCAAACTATCGAATGAATAATGTACCTTTAAAGAAATGTCTGTGAAACAAAATAATTATATGGCACACGAGCATCATTATGAACCTGATGCGTTCTACAAGAAAATATTAGAAAACAATGTTAAGTGGGTAGAAACCGCTCTTGAGAACGATCCGGAGTATTTCAAAGACCTTGCGCGTGGCCAGAATCCACCGTTGTTATGGATCGGGTGTTCGGACAGTCGCGTGCCGGCCAACGAAATCATCGGCGCAAAGCCGGGTGAAGTATTCGTTCATCGTAACATCGCTAATATGGTGGTGCACACCGATATGAACATGCTAAGCGTGCTGGATTATGCGGTAAATGTACTGAAGATAAAGCACGTAATCGTTTGTGGTCACTACGGTTGTGGCGGTATCCGTGCCGCGATGGGTAACGATTCAATCGGCATCATCGACAACTGGATCCGTCACATCAAAGACGTTTATCGCCTGCACAAAACCTACCTCGATTCGATCATAAATGAAGAAGACCGCTTCAATGCCTTTGTTGAACTAAACGTCAAGGAACAGGTTTTTGACCTCGCCAAAACGTCAATTGTACAGAACGCCTGGCGGAACGGACAAAATTTAACCCTCCACGGGTGGGTTTATGGACTAAATTCTGGTTTTGTAACAGATCTTAACGTAAATTTGAGTAACGAAAAGGACCTTGATGCCGTCTATCAGCTCAAGTTGACATAACAAGGATTTTTTAAATTGGTTTGACTCGCCCCGGAATCACTTTCGGGGCTTGTCTTTTTTAGCCCTTGCTACTCGTCTTCGAGGTTTTCATTGAACGCACTCGGCAGCATCTGCGGGATGAATTTTACCAGCAACGGCAAGAGTAAGCTCCCGCCCGGTAACAGGAAGATAGCCAGTGATGGCACGGTCTTACAGATTTCGAGCAGTTGTTTCTTTACTTTCTTTTTCTCGCGCGCGTCGAGGCTGCGGTGGGTCGAGTGGGTGAGTAGCATCACCAGTTCGCCGTTATTGCCCAGTTCTTTCAAGAGGCGGTTTTTGTTGCGTGATATCAGCAGCATCACCGATTGCGTGGCCTGGTCGTAAAAGTGTTTGACCGGATTGGAATAATTGAAGTACGGGATTTCCTTTTTGTAGTTTTGCACGAAGGCGTCCGCACTTCGGATGCTCTCTTCCCGAAAACCGGGTTCTATGCCTAAAAGGCCGGCCAGGCGGGTGAGGAAGTCGCGTTCTTCCGCCTCCAATACGCCGTCACTCCACATCGCCATCACTGCCATATCAAAGAAATACCATAATTCGACCTGCGAGGTAAACGCGCTGAAATCGAGGGTGTCGAGATTCGCGATGTCAACTTCTGAGAATTTGGTATAACGAACGGATGCATCGAACATCCGCACCAGCAATTCGTCGTATTCCGAGCGTTGTGCCTTGGCTTTCAGCGCCAATGTGACGATGCTGCCGATGGTTTCCTCGAGTTTTTTGAGGTAGTTGTGTGGAAGGGTACCCAGCAGTAAATACTGTCGAAAGGCCAAGACATCTTCAAACAGCAGGGCGTTGGTGACGATGTTGGAAAAGTTCCTGCTTATAATGTCTTTGTTGGTACGGACGCGCTGGTTGATCACTTCTTCCAGTTCCCAAGACTCCGGATTTTCAGGCAATACCTTTTTCAACAGGTTCGATCCCTGCGGAAGCATCTCGCGGTAGAAGGCCATCGCTTTCCCTACAAAATCATCGCGAAGGCTGTCACCCACGGTAAAACCATACATATGGAACAGGGTAATGAGCAACCCCAGCTTTGTCCGTTCTTCTTCCGTCAGGCCTTTTGTTTCGACGGGTTTGGGCGTATCGAACGAAACCACGTGTCCGTAGAGGAAACCAGTAGCACGAACCCGCGCATAAAAACGTTCGGCATCGCACGCCACGGGCTCTTTATCGGGCTTATGCCGCGAAAAGAATTTGTCGATCCAGCCACTGGCTGAGGGATTGATCATGGCGCCGGTTTGAAAGGTAAAAATACAAATTCCGGCGGTTCAATTGCGTTAGTCTTTATTGCGGTACTGTCGAAGCAGTCGGCGGTTGAAGTCGTCTTCCGCTTTGCGCAGTTTCAGGATTTTCACCGGACTCAAAACGCCTTTCAGGCTTTGGGAGAATTTCTTACGGGTTTCATGCAATTGTTCTTCCGTTTCGTCCATGTCGGTAAGCAGCGCCAGGGCTTCTTTGTCGGTCAGGCTCTCTGGGTTGGCATCGAAGCGTTCGCGCAGATTCCGCAGTTTCTGTTTCCGGATTTCGAACTGGCGGTCTTCAAAAGCGTTATAGAGCGGCCAGAATTTCTCGGCTTCTGCCGGCGTCAATGCCAGTGCTTCGGTGATAAAGGCGACTTTCAGTGAGCGGATCTTGCCCCGCTTGCCCTGTCCGTACGACATAATGGAAGCGAACAGCAAAAGGGAAACGATAAG
>DATGXZ010000244.1:0-5373 GCA_035298445.1 Flavobacterium sp. | reverse complement strand
CCTATGGTTCGGGTAACATCTGCAACACGCAATTCGGTATTTCAAGCGCCAACCTGACTACGTCAAACTGTTCGTATGGCGGCGTATTCGGCCCGTCACAAGACGTACTCAACCTGTACAGCGACAGCGACGTACGGAAACACGCTACCCTGATGATCCCAGGTGACACCTACCCGGATATCAAAGTACTCGTCAATGGCGGCCAAACAGCCCAGGTAGGCTTTACCGTGCCACCTGCCGACCAGATTGGGGGCCAGATGGCGGGTGCTGCTATCAAAAAGTACTGTATCGGTATCGAAAACGGCAACCTGACCGGCCCGACGCAAATCGGTGGTAACGGCGCAATGTCAAACAATACCTATATCATGCGCTATGCCGACCTTCTCCTGATCCATGCGGAAGCGGTTTTGGCCGGTGGTGCCAGCACATCGGATGCATCTGCCCTGGCTTCGTTCAACGCCGTACGCAACCGTGCCGGTCTTTCCAGCGTCTCGTCTATAACATTCGATGACATCTTCCTTGAAAGAAGAAAAGAGCTTTGCTTCGAAGGTGATTTTTGGTTCGATCTCGGCCGTCTGCCTCGTGCACAGGCCATTGCCATTATGGCTGCCCAAAACCGTGGCAACATGTTCGCTGCGCAGTATTTTACGCCAGACGAATCTGACTTCTACCTGGACTATCCAGATGCCGAAGTCGCCAAAAATCCTAAGCTTATGGAGGATCCGGTTCCTTATGAATTCAACTAAATAAATTGAATATGAAAAGAAAAACAATGATGAAAGCGTTCGTCTACTTCCTCCTCGCAGGTAGTATGGCGATGGTGGGTACTTCCTGCTCCTCTGACAGTGAGGGCAGCGGTGGCGCACCAATGATTGAGAGTGTGGCGGCTGCGGCCGATGCCAACCTTGAACCGGTAACCGTCGGGTATGCCGCCAATATGTATGTCATACATGGCTCAGGCTTCGCTACGACGCAAAAGATCTATTTCAACGACACGGACACGTACTTTAATCCCGTTTTGGTGACTGACACGGATATCTTCGTGACGATCGATCGTGACACCCCATATGCCGATGTATCGAACAAGCTCCGTGTGGTCACTAAAAACGGAGAAGCCGAATTCGACTTTGTGGTAGCACCACCCGCACCGGGCGTGCACAGTTTCAACCCGATCAATGCCGCCGACGGACAGGAAATTACCATCTACGGATCGTATTTCCTCAATCCGGTGGTCATGGTGGGTAACAACCAGGCACAGGTCGTGTCGAGTACACTGACGGAAATCCATGCGATCCTACCGGCCGGTTCTCAGAACAAGAAGGTTACCGTGACCACTATTTCCGGCTCTGCTGAGTACGGAACTGCTGTAGGTACCGCCATCTACGATGACGTGTTCTACAGCCCGTGGAACATCGAAAGCTGGAACAACCACGAGTATGTGACCAACTTCGCACAGGCCGCACAGGGTACCACCTTCATCAAGAAGTCGATCGAAGGATGGGGCAATATCCAGGGGAACTGGAACTGGAACGACCAATTGTCAAACTACACGGGTATCCACTTCTACCTACGTTCGGATGACGCCGGAAAACTGGTATGGATTGTAAATGGCAACGGATGGGGGAACGCGGACCATGCGATCACTACAACGAAAGACTGGAAAGAAGTACGACTGACATGGGCACAGCTCGGAAACCCGGCGGCCCTGCAGAACATTTCGTTCCAGGAGTTTACAGGAAGTACACATAATTACTACATCGACAACATCGGCTTCACTGTCGACTAAGCGTTAGTATTGGTTGAGTTAGTTATTGAACGCATTCCCCGGATGGCTCCGGGGAATGTTTCATTAGATACCCTATGAAAAAAATCCTTTTAGCTATTAGCTTGTT
This sequence comes from Flavobacterium sp., assembly GCA_035298445.1. GTDB lineage: Bacteria > Bacteroidota > Bacteroidia > Flavobacteriales > Flavobacteriaceae > Flavobacterium. Next base: position 3,481 of record DATGXZ010000244.1, on the reverse strand, counting down.
CGGCCTGACCGCCTACGCACAAAACGTCACCAAATTCGAAGGCCTGGCCCAGACACCTCCCATGGGATGGAATTCCTGGAACACTTTCGAAACACATATCAGCGAATCGCTCGTCAAAGAAATGGCCGACCAACTCGTCGCTTCGGGCATGCGTGACGCCGGCTACACCTACATCGTGCTCGACGACGGCTGGATGGCCCGCGAACGCGACGCCGACGGCAACCTCGTACCCGACCCGGAAAAGTTCCCGTCAGGAATGAAGTCGTTGATCGACTACGTACACGCCAAAGGCCTGAAATTCGGACTCTACAACTGCGCGGGCACCAAAACCTGTGCGGACTATCCGGGCACGCGCGGATACGAATACCAGGATGCCCGATTCTATGCCAAACTCGGCATCGATTACCTCAAATACGATTGGTGTAACACCAAAGGCATCTCCGCCCGCGAAGCCTACGCCACAATGAGCGATGCCCTGAAAACCGCAGGGCGTCCGATCGTGTTCAGCCTTTGTGAATGGGGTGACAACCAGCCTTGGGAATGGGCCACGCCTATTGGCAACCTTTGGCGGATATCGGGCGACATCTATCCCTGCTTCGACTGCGAGTTCAAACACCCTGAAAACTGGTCGTCATGGGGTGTGATGCGGATTGTGGAAATGCGAAAAGACATCCGCAAATATGCCGGCCCCGACCATTGGAACGACTTCGACATGATGGAAGTCGGCAACGGGATGACATTAGCCGAAGACCGCAGCCATTTTGCCCTATGGTGCATGCTGGCGTCACCGTTGATGGCCGGAAATGACCTTCGGGCCATGACTCCCGCCACCCGCGAGATCCTGACGAATACCGAACTCATCGCCGTCAACCAGGACCGGTTGGGTATACAGGGATTTCGGGCAGAGGCCGACAACGGACTTGAAGTATGGGTAAAACCCCTGTCGGATGGGTGGGCGTTTACGTTCCTCAACCGCTCCGATACACCCCGCACCTTCCAGTATGATTGGACAAAACATACTATCACCGATCCCGACTTCGGTGCTACCTTTGACGGTAAAACAGTATACGCCATCCGTGACCTCTGGGCGCACCGCGATAAAGGCACCACCCAGAAACCGCTCTCAATTACGCTGGCACCACATGATGTTACCACCCTTAAACTCTACAAAAAATGAAAAACTGGTTTTTTCTCCTCCTATTACCACTCGTTGCGTTGGCGCAAACACCCCCACCCTATGGCGCGCTGCATGTTGAAGGCACCCAGCTTACGGGTGAAAACGGGCAACCCGTTGTGTTGCGCGGCACCAGCTTTGGCTGGCACTGCTTCTGGCCGCGCTTTTACGAATCGTCTACTGTATCGTGGCTGAAGAAAGACTTCGGGGCTACGGTGGTGCGTGCCGCCCTGGGCGTCGAACAGGGAAATGAACAATCGTATTTGGCTAACCCGGAATTCGGTATGAAGTGCATCGAAAACGTGATCGATGGTGCCTTGAAATCAAGGGTTTATGTAATCGTTGACTGGCACAGCCACAACATCAACCAGGCGGAAGCGGAAGCGTTCTTCGACCTCATCTCGAAAAAATACGGAAAGCATCCCCATATCATCTACGAAGTGTTCAACGAACCGGATGAGGAAACCTGGCCGGAAATAAAGAAGTACGCAGAAGCCGTGATCGCCGTAATCCGTAAAAACGATCCTGACAACATCATACTGGTGGGTTCACCCCGTTGGGACCAGGAAGTACAGCTTCCGGCCGCCGACCCGATCAAGGGCCATTCCAACCTGATGTATACCATGCACTTCTATGCTGCTACCCACGGGAAATGGCTGCGCGACCGGACGGATCAGGCCCTCTCAGCCGGACTCCCCATCTTCGTATCTGAATGTGCGGGTATGGAAGCGACAGGCGACGGACCCCTCGACACCACCGCATGGAACGACTATGTCGAATGGATGGAAAGCCGCAAGATCAGTTGGGTAATCTGGTCGGTGTCCGACAAAGACGAAACGTGTTCGATACTACGCCCGTCGGCGTCCTCCACCGGAAAATGGCGGGAAATGGACATCAAGCCGTGGGGCCTGTTGGCACGTGAGTCGATCAAAAAGTACAGCGGAAAACAACCGTAAGGGAATGTCGGGTGTAAAAGGAATCCCGTATTTTAGCACTGTCAAAAACTTCTGGCAGTGGCAAACATCAAATCGATTTATTCGATAAAAGACCTTGAAAACCTCTCGGGCGTAAAGGCCCACACCATACGGATCTGGGAACGGCGCTACCATTTGCTGGCGCCCATGCGCACCGAGAACAACATCCGGTATTACGACACCCATAACTTCCAGAAGCTCCTGAATGTGGTAGTCTTGCTTCGGTACGGTTTCAAAATCTCCAAATTATCGAAACTGACCGAAGCAGAACTACAGGCACGGGTCAACGAAATCCGCTCCCATAAATACGACCGCGATCACGTGGCCCACCAGTTCAAGCTGGCGATGATGACATTCGACCAGCAACTGTTCATGGAGACCTATGATTCGCTGGTGCCCGACCGGTCGTTCCGTGAGATTTTCTTCGATTATTTCCTTCCCTTGTTCGATGACATCGGGGTGTTATGGCAAACCAAGACCATCACACCCGCCCATGAACATTTCATCAGCTATCTGGTGCGCTTGAAGATACTGGCGAATACCAATGCCTGTATGGCGAATCCGGCCTCACCTTCCGGACAGGTTTATGCGCTCTTCCTGCCACATGGCGAAATACACGAACTGGGACTGCTGTACCTGAACTATGAGTTGGTGTTACGCGGCCATCATACCATCTATCTCGGTGAAAACCTGCCGGTCGACACGCTCGAAGGATTCAAGACGCTGTTTGACCAGGTGACCTACATCAGCTATACTACAGTGGCCCCGTCACCGGATGCACTCGACGATTTCATCAACGAGATGACGACGAGGGTGCTGACCCCAAATGACGCCTTCTGGCTCGTAGGCGGGCGGTTGTCCGACAAAACGTCTCCTGCGCCGCACATCCAGTTTTTTGGATCGCTGCGCCAGGTGGTGGAGAACCTTCCTTCTTAAACAAAAAAAAGAGGGGACTCTCGTCCCCCCTTTCCTTGGCATAACCAAACCAAAACACATATTAAAGACTAGGCAATAGTACTTTATCCACTACATGTATCACACCGTTTGACGCCTGAACATCGGTCGCAGTGATGTTGCTAACGCGGTTGCTGGCATCGGTAATTTTCGGACCACCTGTCAGGCCGATAGTGAAAGTCTGACCCTGAAATGTCGTCACAGGCATATTGTTGGTCAACGAAGTCGACAGTACGTTTGCACCGGCTACTACGTGGTATTTCAACGTGTTCTCAAGGGTAGATTGTGAGATGTCGGCAAGGCCGTTTACATCCAGTTCACCCAAAAGAGCGACAAAAGCATCATTTGTTGGAGCAAAAACGGTAAAAGGACTGTTAGT
>DATGXZ010000243.1:0-1749 GCA_035298445.1 Flavobacterium sp. | reverse complement strand
CGTCTAACGAAATATCATTGCTGAAGGCTGTCAACAGCGGCGACACCTCCTGGGCGATCTTCTGCATCTCATCGTTGGTCTCTGCCGAATTGAGGTTGAAGAAAATCGACGTAATGCGGTCGAGTTTCTGCCCTGAGAACTCAAGGGCCTCAATGGTGTTGGAAAAATCGGGCGCGGCGGTATGGTTGCGAATCGCAGCGATTTCCGCGCGTGCTTCTTCGAGGGCCGCTTCGATCAACGGTTTGAAATCGGGAGTAAATAAGGAGGAAAACGGGGCGCTGTCGTGGCGCGTATCAAAGGGAAGAGTCAGGGAATTCATGATTTAAAGAATATAACAAAAATACGGTAATTTGTTAAATCTATTCAAATAGTGTATTTTGTCGATTTTATTTGTACTTTTACCGAGGTTTCAACTTTTTGTACATCGTTCCGGTACCGCCTGCACTCTTTTTGCCCCAAACAAAAACATGTACTGATTAGGTCCCGGAACACTTTTTTAAGATTTTTGGGCTTCCGCTTGGGCGCGGAAGCCTTTTTCTTTTATATGCTGGCCTTATCCGCGGTTTTTCAGGGATTCGGATGCGTCTAAAACAGCCTGTTTCAACTGAAGTTTATAGTCGGCGATGCGTTGCCGTATTTCCGCATTTTGGCTTCCGAGGATTTGGGCTGCCAGTATCCCCGCGTTTTTACCACCGTTCAATGCGACGGTCGCAACGGGCACACCGCCCGGCATTTGCAGGATCGATAAAACGCTGTCCCAACCATCGATGGAATTACTCGATTTAACGGGCACACCAATCACAGGCAAAGGCGACATCGACGCCACCATCCCGGGAAGATGCGCGGCGCCCCCGGCCCCGGCGATAATGACCGAAATGCCGCGTTCGTGCGCATGGGTAGCGAAATCAACGAGTTTTTCGGGTGTGCGGTGCGCCGATACAATATCGGTCTCGGTCTCGATTCCGAACTGAACCAGCATGTCGACGGCTTCCTGCATCACGGGCAGGTCCGACTGTGATCCCATTACGATGGCTACTTTCATAGGTTGGGTTGCTTGAAGTTTGTAGTATTATTGGCTGACCACGCGTATGGTGCGCTTCACATTCGCTGCCATTTCGCGGGCCTGGTTGATGTCGTGCGCGACGATGGTCACATGTCCCATCTTTCTAAAAGGTCGGGTTTCTTTTTTGCCGTAGATATGAGGTGTGACCCCTGGCATTCCGAGTATTTCTTCTATGTTTTCATACACTACCTTTCCGCTATGGCCCTCTGCCCCTACCAAATTGACCATCACCCCGGCGACCTTACTTTCGGTATCACCCAACGGCAGTCCTAAGACCGCGCGGAGGTGGTTTTCAAACTGAGAGGTATAACTCGCTTCGATGCTATAGTGTCCGGAATTGTGGGGACGCGGCGCTACCTCATTCACGAGGATGGCATCGTCTTCGGTCTGGAACATCTCAACGGCCAACAAGCCCACATGCGCGAACTTTTCCGAGACTTCCAGTGCGATCGCACGGGCTTTTTGGGCAATGTCGTCTGGGATACGGGCCGGGCAAAGAACATATTCTACCTGATTGGCTTCCGGGTGGAATTCCATCTCCACCACCGGATAGGTTCGTATCTCGCCTTTGGCACTGCGCGCCACGATCACCGCCAGTTCGTTTTTGAACGGCACCATTTCCTCCATGATGCAGGACACATCCGGTAGCGACACCAAATCGGCCTGCGAACGAACGATCTTCACGC
>DATGXZ010000242.1:0-2049 GCA_035298445.1 Flavobacterium sp. | reverse complement strand
GAGGTAATCGTCGTCGCCAAAACTGCCGCCCGTGAAATATACAGGTCGTTTCCAGTTGTTCTGGGCCACGATGTCAAGCATGATAAGGCGGTTTTTGTAGAGGGCGCCTCCTTTGATGTCGATGTCGATATACGGTACGATCGAGTCGGCATACTTGTTACTTACGATTCCGTTTTTCAGCACGGCTGCTTTGTCGATTGGGATCCGTACTTTATTGGTCGGATACGACTGGATCGTGTGGCCATTTCGGAGTTTAAGCGAAGACTCTGGGTTTCGCGACTTCAGGAATTTCAGGAAGTCGTTCAGGTACCAACGGTTTTTGCTTTTTTCAGTATAGGCCGAGTAGTCAAGTTTGTCACCGACGTAGTCTTCGTGTTGGAATGAAATCGGCATCGGTTCCGATTCATATGCTTTCCGTTTCATCTGGTCGATATACCAGTCAGTCATCAACAAGCTGGTGTTGACGATCCGTACGTCGGTGCGGAAGCCTTCGATTTCCTGGGCATACCAAAGCGGGAAGGTGTCGTTATCCCCAATGGTAAAGAGAATGGCGTCTTTATCGCACGAACTCAGGTAGGCTTTCGCCATCGCTACGGCCGTACGGCGTCCGGAGCGGTCATGGTCGTCCCAGTTTTGGGCCGCCATCAAAATCGGTGCTGCGAGAAGGGTAACCCCGATGATAACAGGTCCGGCGGTAGAAGGCTTGATTTTGTCTTTCAGCATGTCGTAGAGAGCGTAGGCGCCATAAGCCATCCACATGGCAAAGATGTAGAAAGAGCCGACCAGGGCGTAATCCCGTTCCCGTGGTTCGAACGGGCGTTCGTTGAGGTATACCTTCAATGCCAGCCCGGTGAAGAGGAATAACAGCATCAACACCCAGAAGCCTTTCAGGTCTTTCTTGGCATGGTAGTAAATGCCGATAAGTGCCAGGATGAAGGGAAGGGCATAATAGAAGTTTCGTCCCTTGTTGTTCTTGACGTCATCCGGAAGTTTTTCCTGCGATCCGACATGCCACTCGTCGATGGCTTTGATGCCCGTCATCCAGTTGCCGTCCGTGTCGTCGTATTTACCCTGTATATCGTTTTGGCGACCGATGAAATTCCAGAAGAGGTAACGGAAATACATGTAACCAAATTGGTATTCGAACATGAATTTCAGGTTGTCTGCCGAGGTGGGCTTTTCTATAATTAGGTAGTCGCCGAATTCCCGAAGGAATTTATCGTAATCGTTCAGGTCGTATTTCCCTTCATCGAAACCGGTGCGGAACTCGGCCACGATGTCCATCAGTTTCGATTCCTCCGAATACTCCGGATTGACGCGGAATTCGAGCGGCTTCGTGAAATGCATGTAGTTCACATTGTGCTCGGTGCTCCACATCCGCGGCAGGAACGCCTTGTGGTTGTTGTCGCCGTTCTGTTCTGCTTTTTTATAGTCGTTGGTGATGACGTATTTCCCGGTTTTGTAGTCCCGCTCATAGTTCGGTGCCTTGTCGATATACGGTTCGTCCTTGTCAAGTCCGGCATACACATCCGAGAACTGGGGTCCGTAAAATAACGGGTTGGAGCCATACTGTTCGCGGTTGTAATAGGCGAGTACCTCACGGGCATCGGATGGTTTGTTTTCGTTGATGACCACATCGGCATTGGCGCGGATCGGCAACATCATCCAACAGGAAAACCCAACCAGGATAAAAAGGATGCTAAGAAGCATCGTGTTGAGCTGTACATACCCTTTTTGGCGGGTATAGCGAAGTCCGAGCCAGAATAACCCGATCAGTAATAAGGTTACGAATATCGTGCCTGAGTCGAAAGGAAGGCCAAACGTGTTGACCATGAAGACTTCAGTCACGCCAAAGAGCGCCATCGTCCACGGAAGCAGTAGCTTGAAAATGAAGAGAAGTACGGCCACCACGATGATATTCGCTACGATGAAACCTTTGACGGTTACCTTTTCGTAGTGCTTGAAATAATAGAGAAGTCCGATTGACGGAATCGTCAGCAATGCCATAAAGTGCACGCCAAACGACAAACCGATCATAAAGGAGATAAG
>DATGXZ010000241.1:0-4098 GCA_035298445.1 Flavobacterium sp. | reverse complement strand
TGATACGACCGGAAAAAAGCCTCTCCGACATTTTTCACGATGGCATACGGCAACCTCGAGTTCAAAGGAGTGGTCTGTTCGTTCTGCGGTATTTCGAATGGTTCGCCGTACACCTCCGAGGAGCTCGAATAAAACACGCGTTTTACGCCTGAGTTTTTGGAAAGAAGCAGGATGTTCTTGATACCTTCGATATCGTTGAGTACCATGATCGGGTTTTCAAGGGTGCGTTTCACCCCAACGACCGCGGCAAAATGGAACACGAAATCAAAAGCACGGCTTCCGAAAATTCCGACCATGTCGCGGAAGTCGTTCACATCGGCTTTGATGAAGGTGACGTTATCCGATTTCGGAATCTTCTCGACACTTCCGGTCAGGAGGTTATCGACAATGACCACTTCGTATCCGCCGTGAGCGGCCAATCGCGCTGCGAGCGCACTGGCTACATTACCGGCCCCGCCGGTGATTAATATCGTTCGCCTCATCGTTATGTTAATTCTCGTGCCGCAAGTTACGGTATGCGTTAACATAACCGCAAGCCTGCGCGCCTATTTTTGTATATAAAAGAGATTCCCCAGATCGCCTTTGATGGTGGTCTTGCCTACCAATCGATACCCTTTGTCATCGAGAAATTGTGACACTTCCGAATCGAGATCTACCCTGAGCGATGCTTCGGTTTCGGTCACCACGATCGACGGACGAAACCGATCCCAATCATTGGATTGAAGTATCTCAAGATCATACCCTTCTGCATCCACATCGAAAAAATCAAGTCGATCGGATGGTGTAAGTCGCTCGTCCAATATCTCCCGTAAAGGGCGCGTTGGTACGTCGACCACCCGTTTCACCTTATCGGCCAGACCATAGCGGCGTATAAAGTCGCCGTCAAGGGTGTTCATCGAGTCGTAACCCGACAACAGCATGTAATATTGAAGGGTGGCCGACTCAAGTCCGACGGCTGTATTGATGAATTCATCGGTCGGACGGGTCGCGCGATAGAGGTCCGCCAATTCCGGATTGGGATCGATACAGATGCCCCTCCAGCCCCTCAGGTAGAAATAATAGCTATTCGATGCCTTGACGGGATGCCACGATCCGATATCGACGTAGGATCCGGGTGAAGCATTTTGCAGGAGCCTCATTAACTGAATGTCGTCTCCCGACCGTGAAAAACTCACGTTCAACCGTTTTTCTATTAAGGTTCTTATCCAGCTCTTCATTCCGCCGTCCAGTTTTGTTTCATCAATAAAGCCCCGTGTTTTCTGGCCACTGGCATTTGTCCCGTGCCGAAATAATTGGTAGCCAACACTTCAATATGGAAGGCCTCCTCTACTTCATCGCAAAATCCATTGCGTAGCGACATCCAGGTGGTTCCCTTGTAAATGCCACCCGTTAGGTTAAGATCGGGCAGCAAACAGCGGAAGGACGTATACTTCTCTGCCGATACAATCTGCATGTCGTCATATCGATTGGATATGGTGAACAGGATGACATTGCGCTCATTACGAAAAACCACATAAAAACCCACCGCTTTGACCTCGTCGAGCGATAAACGTCTATTGAGGGTAAAGACCATTTCCAACGCATCACCGGAACGGACGGTCTGGTAAAGAGCGTCTGAACCATTTAGTTGAATGGCGTCGAGCCAAAGATCGCCCTCGGTCGTGCGTCTGGCCTTTGAAAGATCGGTATTCTTACTCGACGACAGGTAGTGCGCAATCGCTTCCTGTGGGGATGCTTTTTTAATGACAGAGCCATGCTCAAGTACAACAACCGAATGGCACAGCGATTCAATCGCATTCATGTCATGGCTTACGAAAAGAACCGTTCTACCCTGCCCTTTTGAAATATCCTGCATTTTGCCAAGTGCTTTTTTCTGGAATTCGGCATCTCCTACCGCCAACACTTCGTCTACGATTAAAATCTCGGGTTCAAGGAAAGCCGCCACTGCGAAGGCAAGGCGCACCGTCATACCGCTGCTGTAGCGTTTGACGGGTGTATCGATGTACCGTTCACAACCTGAAAAAGCGATGATATCCTCTAATTTCGACGCAATTTCCTTCTTTGACATACCCAAAATGGCGCCATTAAGGAAGATGTTTTCGCGTCCGGTGAGTTCCGGGTGGAAACCCGTTCCGACTTCCAATAAAGAAGCGATCCGGCCCTTTGAACGAATACGACCTGTAGTCGGGGCGGTTACTTTGGAAAGTATTTTAAGTAAGGTCGACTTGCCTGCGCCGTTTTTGCCAATGATCCCCAGCACTTCGCCCTGGTGAACGTCGAAAGATACATCGCGGAGGGCCCAAACATAATCGCTGTCTCCTTTTCGGGACCTGTCGTTTGTCTCCCCGACTTTTAAAAACGGATCTTCAAGGCCGCGCACACGATACCACCATCTTTTAAGGTCGTGACTGAGGGTGCCAGTACCGATCTGGCCCAGTCGATATTGTTTTGACACGCTTTCTACAGAAAGAATGATATCCTCACTCATATCGTATCAATAAAGGTTCTTTCCGTTTTATTGAAAATCAGTAATCCGACAAACAACACTACGAGGGTGGGAACAATCGTCATACCGATATTCCCCATCGCCGTATCGCTGCCCCCGAGTAACATCTTCCGGGAAATTTCCACCATATGTGCCAAGGGATTGTATTGAATTGCCCAAGCCCACTGAGGTAACTTCTGTTGTACGAGTTCTATGGGATACGTAACCGCCGAAAGATACATCAGAAGCTGGACGCCGAATACTACGAGAAAACTCAGGTCACGGTATTTCGAAACCAGCGATGAAACAATCATACCCAGACCCAATCCAAGCAGGGCCATGGAAACAATTAGAAGCGGGAACAACAAAATACTCGCATGAGGTCGAATCTCCACTCCGGAAAAGTAGAAATAGAGATAAAACCCAAAAAAGATGACGAGTTGGATGAGAAACTTTACCACATTAGACAACACGACGGAAAGCGGCATGATAACGCGGGGAAAATAGACCTTCCCAAAAAGGGCCGCATTTGTTTTGAACGTATCCGCTGTGGTCGTCAGGCATGTAGAGAAAAAAGTCCAAACCGTCACCCCGGCCAAATTGAACAAAAAAGGAGGCACACCATTTGTCTGGATGTCCGCTATTCCATTGAAGATGATTGTAAAAATGACCGTAGTAAGAATGGGTTGGATGACATACCATAACGGCCCTAAAATCGTCTGTTTATAAAACGCCACCAAATCCCTTCGAACTAACAAAACCAGAAGATCGCGGTATCGCCAGACTTCTTTAAGGTCGAGGCGCAGCAATGTATCACGGGGGGTAATTTCAAAAAGCCATGTTCGGCTCGAAACGTTTTCCAAAACGTACTTTTTAGTTCGGCTCAAATATACAACTTATAACAAAAGTGCTTGAAATCACGAGCTTCATTTATACCAACTAAAAAAGGGCAGCCCATTCGGACTGCCCTTTGTGTTTAGGGTGTTAAGCGATTAGTACGCCACCTTCTTGGTTACGACCCTTCCGTCAGTGGAAGTAATCTGTACCAACAAGACTTGGTGCTCAGCCTTCAGGTCGCCTAACTTGGCAACATTCGAGCTGATCGCTTCTTTGGTGTATACCTGGCGACCGCGGATGTCGAAGATTTTCACATTCTCCATCTCGATCACACCGGCATCGATGGTCAGCACCTGGTTGTCATCTTTATAGATCACTACCGTGTTGGCATCGAAACCTGGGATACCCAGTGTTGTATTGACATACTGCAGTTGCAGACGGTCATTGAAGTCTCCTGCTTCGGTTGCGAAGCTGTAAGAGGCTTGTTTCAGGTTGGTCACAACGCCGGTCAGGTTATCTTTAAGGAAGATGTCCTGATCGCCTTCGAAGATACCGTCAGCATGATCAAGCGATACGGTGAACGTACCTGCTGTCTCTGCATGCAGACCCATCGGAACGATGTCATCAGCGCTGAACGAAGGACGCGCCTGGATCACGTAACGGTCACTTCCAATAAGTGAGGAAATGTTGTTACCGTTCGGAATCAGTTTCGCCTCGTAACCATTGTCATCCGCAAGTGATGCATTCGGTGTATAACCGACGAGCATTTGGTTACC
>DATGXZ010000240.1:0-3966 GCA_035298445.1 Flavobacterium sp. | reverse complement strand
ATACGATGAATATGTTTATCTGAAATCGTCGTTGAATACCGTGGAAGATGTGGCATTCCAGGTTTGGGCGCCCCACGAATCGATTAAATACGAAGGGGAAACAGCAAAGGAAATCAATACGGTTCCCATTTCTTATGAATTCGCCAACATTCAGAAGCTTGACTTCGAAGAGGGACGTTTCTATAATGAAGCCGAGTCGAATTCGGGCTCACCTGTGGTGGTACTTGGCTATGAAGTGGTACAGAAACTCTTCGGCGGCAACAGTCCGATTGGAAAGCAGGTACGTATGTACGGTCAGCGCTTTACCGTTATCGGCGTATTGAAGAAACAAGGAAAGGGACTATTCGGTGATTCGAATGATACGTCTGCTTTTCTTCCCGTTAATTACATCCGCCACCGCTATGGCGATAATACCGCGTCATTCACGCCCGTTATCCTGATGAAGCCAAAGCCGGATGTGGAGGCGCAGGAGTTCAAAAGCGAGGTCAGCCAGAAGATGCGACTGTATCGGGGCATCAAACCCGGTGACGTCGACAACTTTTTCGTCAACATCCTGGCCGGTTTTACGGAAGCTCTTGACCAATTGATCGGGGTACTGAATTTAGTGGGTTGGATTATCGCCGGATTTTCGCTTTTGGTAGGCGGCTTCGGTATCGCCAACATCATGTTCGTATCGGTTAAAGAACGGACGAACCTGATTGGCATACAGAAATCGTTGGGAGCCAAGAATAAATTCATCCTTATGCAATTCCTTTTCGAATCGGTGATCCTGTGTCTTTTCGGAGGGGCGATCGGATTGCTGATGGTATGGGGAACGACGGTCATCCTGACGAAGTCGCTCGAATTTGAGTTTATCCTCAGCCTCTACAATGTCCTCTTCGGCACCTTCCTCGCGGTCATCATCGGCCTCATTTCGGGTATCGTACCGGCGTTGATGGCATCCCGTCTTGATCCGGTAGAAGCCATTCGGACAGGGATATAAGGCAAAAAAAATCCCGGAAGCCCGGGATTTGTATCGATTAACTTTTATCGCAATGGTTGATTCTGGATCAGGTCCAGGAACAGGTTGATTTTGTCTTTCAACTCTTTCCGTTGGGCTATGAAATCCAGGAAACCGTGTTCGAGAAGAAACTCGGCTGTCTGGAATCCCTCTGGTAATTCTTTTCCTGTGGTATCCTTCACAACCCTCGGTCCGGCAAAACCAATCAGTGCGCCGGGTTCGGAGATATTCACGTCGCCCAGCATCGCATACGACGCCGTTGTTCCGCCTGTGGTCGGGTCGGTACAAAGCGAAATGTACGGTATTTTCGCATCCGCCAACTGTGCCAGTTTAGCTGAGGTTTTGGCGAGCTGCATAAGCGAGTAAGCCGCCTCCATCATACGGGCGCCTCCTGATTTCGAGATCATCACAAACGGAATGCGGTTTTTGATCGAGTGATCGATGCCACGCGCGATTTTCTCGCCGACCACCGCACCCATCGATCCGCCAATGAACGCGAAGTCCATACAGCACACCACGAGGTCTTTTCCTTTCGATTTACCCACCGCGGTACGCACGGCATCTTTCAGTTTGGTTTTTTCCTGTGCCTCTTTAAGACGGTCAGAATATTTTTTGGTGTCGACGAAGTGAAGTGGGTCCTTCGCCGTCATCTTGGCATCGAGTTCGGTAAACTCGTTGTTGTCGAACAGAATTTCAAAGTACTCTTTGCTTCCGATGCGGACGTGGAAACCGTCTTCCGGACTTACATACAGATTTCGGGCCAGTTCATCGGCATCCACGATTTTGCCTGTGGGCGATTTATACCAAAGGCCTTTCGGGACATCTTTCTTATCTTCCGTAGCCGTCGTGATTCCTTTTTGCGTTCTTTTAAACCAAGCCATTTTGTATCAGGTATATAAAAAATGCCGATGACATGAATCACCGGCAGTTTTGATGGTTTTTTTATAAAGTGTTGACGTTGTTAAGGTCGGCAAAAGCCGCTTCGAGGCGTTTGTTGAAGGTCACTTCTCCTTCGCGTACCCACTTACGTGGATCATAGTGCTTTTTGTTCGGGGCGTCTGGTCCGTCCGGATTTCCGATCTGTGTCCTGAGGTAGTCGATGTTTTTCGTCATATAATCACGAATACCTTCCGTAAACGCAAACTGCAGGTCGGTGTCGATGTTCATCTTGATAACGCCGTAGCTAATCGCTTCCCTGATTTCCTCTACTGTCGATCCAGAACCGCCATGGAAGACGAAATCAACCGGGTTTTTGCCCGTTTGGTGCTTCGCCTGGATATACTCCTGAGAATCGCGCAGAATGGTCGGCGTCAGTTTCACGTTTCCGGGTTTGTAAACACCGTGTACGTTGCCAAAAGCAGCAGCGATGGTGAAACGCGGACTCACTTTCAACAATTCGCTGTAGGCGTAGTCGACATCTTCCGGAGTGGAATAGAGTTCCGAATGGTCAACGCCAGAATTGTCTACACCATCTTCCTCTCCACCCGTAATACCGAGTTCGATTTCAAGCGTCATTCCCATCTTGCTCATGCGCTCAAGATAGGTTTTGCAGATTTCGATATTTTCGTGCATCGGCTCTTCCGACAGGTCGAGCATGTGCGAGCTAAACAGCGGCTTGCCCGTTTCGGCGAAGTGTTTTTCCGACGCATCCAGCAAACCATCGATCCAGGGAAGGAGGTTTTTTGCGCAATGGTCGGTATGAAGGATTACCGTCGCACCATAAAGTTCTGCCAGCGTATGGATGTGTTTGGCACCGGCGATGGCACCTGCGATCGACGCGCGTTGGTTGTCGTTCGACAGTCCTTTACCGGCGTTGAAGGCCGCACCTCCGTTTGAAAACTGTATGATTACAGGGGCTTTGAGTTTCGCAGCCGTTTCCAGTGTGCCGTTGATGGTGCTCGATCCCGTGACATTGACGGCCGGAAGGGCGAATCCTTTTTCCTTTGCGTAACGGAAGATCGCCTGTACGTCATCGCCTGTTGCGACGCCCGGTTTTATGTTGTGTGACATGTGTTCAGGTTTAGGATTAAGGGCGTAAAAATACGAATTATTTTAGAACGGATAATTAATGCCGATGTTAAGCACGGCGTTCGAGAAATTGTAGTCGCGGAACCATTTACGGCCGTACCCTACAGCGGGGTTAAATGTTTTGAAACCCATGTCGATACGCACCACAAAGAAACTCAGGTCGTAGCGGAAACCAAAACCCGAACCTACCGCAATGTCATCCAGCGACCGCAGGCCGGTGAACTGGTTTTCGGGGGTGGTCACGTTGTCGAGTACGTTCCAGATATTGCCGGCATCCACAAAAAAGGCCCCCTTGAAACTGTTTAAGATCTTAAAGCGGTATTCGGCATTAAGGGTCAGTTTCAGGTTGGCTTCATTGAAGTCATTTACCGAACCCGAGCGGCCGGGGCCGAGGCTATACGGTTGCCACGCCCGAATGTCGTTCGAACCGCCCGCAAAGTAGCTACGCGAGAAGGGCACACTTTCGGAATTGCCATACGGAATCGCGATGCCCACAAACCCCCGGATCGCGACGACGCGTTCGTGGTTCAGGTCCCAGTGTTTGATGTACTCAAGTTCTGTTTTGGCGTATTGCGAAAACGCAATGCCTAATATTTGTTTGGCACTGTTCTGTGCTCCGGCAGTTTGTGAAGCCGAGGCAAACAAAGAGAGCAGGTTACCCGCCGATTCCAGTTTGGTGCGGAAGACATAGAAGTTGTTGTCGGTCAGACCTTGCTTAGTGGTCTTTGAAAAACTGAAACTTGACGCGACGATGAGGTTGTTTTCGGTCAGACGCTGGCGACGCTCTTCGATGCTGGCAACGCGTTTATAGTCGGGGTCTTGCGGACTCAAAGACGTTTGACCCGACAGCACCTGGTTGATGAAGTTCGAGGTGCCTTCCGGAATGCGAAGGCGCAGGTCACCACCGGCGGCATCTTCCCAGTTTGTCTGGTCGGTAT
>DATGXZ010000239.1:0-12038 GCA_035298445.1 Flavobacterium sp. | reverse complement strand
TGCTTTGGTCGAAACCCATTACCTATTGGGATTATATCCAAACCGATGCGCTTCTGAGCCTGCAATCACAGCGGTCATTGCTTCCGGATGAAATGGTGTTCATCATGTACCACCAGGTAAACGAGCTGCTCTTCAAAATGGTGCTGTGGGAAATCGAGCAGATCTCGCGGGCCGAGAAACCCGACACGGGGATGTTCACGGAAAAACTGATGCGGATCAGCCGCTATTTCGACATGCTCACGACCTCCTTCACCATCATGCGGGATGGCATGGAGGTGGAACAATACCTGAAATTCCGCAACACGCTTACACCGGCCTCGGGCTTTCAGAGTGCACAATACCGCCTTATCGAATTCGCCTCAACCGACCTCATAAACCTGATCGACCACCGCTTCCGGGCGACGATCGACCGCAACACGCCTTACAGCCATGCCTTCGAGCACCTGTATTGGCAGGCCGCGGGCAAAGATTACGAAACGGGACGCAAGTCGTACCTCATCGAACAGTTCGAGAAAAAATACAAAGACCAGTTCCTTCGCTTCATGGAGGAATACAATACCATCAACCTTTGGCAGAAATTCCGCCAATTGCCGGCCCACGACCAAAACAATCCTGAATTGGTGGCCGCCATGCGTCACTACGACCGCACGGTCAACATTACCTGGACACTGGGACATATGTCGGCCGCAAGCAAATACCTCGAAAGCGGCACGGTAAAGAAAGAGGCGACGGGCGGCAGCGAGTGGCAGAAATACATGCACCCGAAATACCAACGCCGGATTTTCTTCCCAGAACTCTGGACTTCCGAAGAACTGGCCACCTGGGGCGAGAACGTCTAATCGATCATACGCCTGACCGTTTTGAAAAGGATTCTCCCCGTTCTGCTTTTCCTGTTTGTATTCGCCTCCTGCAAAAAAGACGTGGCCGAACCTGGCGCGAAACCGAAGCCGGAGCCCATTGTCATCGAATTTGGCTTTCGCCTCAACGATTATAATGTCGTGCACGATACGCTGAAAAACGGCGATACGTTCGGCACACTGCTTGAGAAGGAAAACCTGGGTACGTATAACGTGCATGTGCTCAATGAGAAAATCCAGGATTCGTTCGATGTACGTAAGATGCGTTTCGGGAAGCCGTATACGTTGCTGCGCACCAAAGACAAGTCACACCGGCTGCAGGCCTTCATTTACCAGCCCGACCGCACGAGTTATTATGTGGTCGACCTCCGCGATTCGGTGGTCGCTTATAAAAAAGTGCGTCCGATTACGCTGAAGAAGCGCACTATCGCAATGGGATTGGAGGGCTCGCTTACGGAAAGCTTACAAAAACAAAAGGTCGATCCGGGCTTTGCGACGGAAATCGCACGGATTTACGCCTGGTCGATCGACTTCTTCAAACTGCAGAAAGAAGACCGCTTCGCCATCAGTTTTACCGAACGCTATATCAACGACAGTATTTACGACGGGGTCGAGCGCCTTGACGCGGCTTTTATCGAATATAAAGGGAAGCGGATCTATGCCTTCCCTTTCCAACAGGATACGACGTCGGGAAAGGTCGATTATTATGACGAAGACGGAAAAGTGTTGAAGAACATGTTCCTGAAGGCGCCGTTGAAATTCATCCACATCACCTCGCGTTTTTCGCGGAACCGCTTCCACCCGGTACAACAAATCTGGAAGGCGCACAACGGCACGGATTATGCTGCGCCGACGGGCACTCCGATTATGACCACGGCCGCGGGCACTGTAGAACGCACGGGCTACACCGCCGGAAACGGCAACTTCGTGAAGGTGCGCCACAATGGCACCTATGCGACGCAATACCTTCACATGTCGAAGATACTCGTCCGGCAGGGACAGCGTGTCGGCCAGGGCGATGTCATCGGTCGGGTGGGCAGCACCGGACTTGCCACGGGTCCGCACGTGTGCTACCGCTTTTGGGTAAACGGCCGGCAGGTCGATCCGCTTAGCCTTAAACTACCGAATTCAGAACCGATGCCTGAACGTTTCAAAGCGCGCTATATGAAGGAAATGGCGCCGTTGAAGAAGACGTTGGATAGTGTATTTGAGAGGAAGTTTGGGAAGGCAATTAGGTAATTAGAAAATTAGATAATGGGGTAATTCTGGACGAGGATGTGGATCCAAAAAGATGACGTTATGGTCGGGCTTATATGGGTTTAAATATGCCTCTCCTTTCAGATTTGCACTCGTCTTATTTTCAATTGCAACCTGGTGGCCCCGCGGAGTATCTAAATACGTCGGATCCTTGAACTGTTGCCCTTGTCGGTCTTGCCTTTTCCAACCCCGGATTACCGCATTATCCCATTTCTCATTTTCTAATTTTCTAATTACCTCATTATCCAATTAGAATAGTTTCAACCTACAACGTTGTAATTCCCCTTCCCTTCCCCCTGATTTTGCGGCTTCCATAGGTAACTCGTACCTTTGCGGCTTAAATTAGCCCGATGGCCTTACCAAAGTACGACCCCACGACACTTCCTGCCTGGTCTAAATTGCAGGCGCATTATACCCAAATGGCTGCGGCCAACATGTCGGACCTGTTCCGGAACGATCCGAAACGGGCCGAAACGTTCACTATCGAATGGAACGACTTTGTGGTAGATTACTCCAAAAACATCTTAACTGCCGAAACCCTATCGCTTCTGACGCAATTGGCGGAGGAAGCGGGGCTGCCACAAGCGATCGCTTCGTATTTTGGCGGTGATGCGATCAATGAGACGGAAGGCCGCGCGGTGTTGCATACGGCGTTGCGGGCACCGGAAACGGCCGACATCCGCGTAGACGGTGAAAATGTGATGCCGGATGTGGCGCAGGTAAAGGTCCGTATCAAAGCCTTTTCGGATGAAGTCATTGGCGGACACCGTGTGGGCTTCACCGGAAAACCGTTTACCGACGTGGTCAACATCGGCATCGGCGGCTCCGACCTGGGGCCGGCTATGGTGGTAGAGGCGCTGCGTTTTTACAAAAACCACCTCAACGTGCACTTTGTTTCGAATGTCGACGGGGATCATGTGTATGAAAGTCTTCGCGGACTTGACCCTGAAACGACGTTGTTTGTCATCGTTTCTAAGACGTTTACAACGCAGGAAACCCTGACTAATGCGGAAACCATCCGAAAATGGTTCCTGCAATCGGCCCAACCGGAAGACATCGCTCGGCATTTCGTGGCGGTCTCAACGAACATCCCGAACGTGACCGCTTTTGGTATTGCCGAAGCGAACATCTTCCCGATGTGGGATTGGGTAGGCGGACGCTTCTCATTGTGGAGTGCCGTTGGACTTTCTATCAGCCTGGCCACCGGATACGAGCATTTTGAGGGACTTTTGGCAGGTGCACACGACATGGACACCCACTTCCGGACGGCGGCACCCGAGCAGAACATCCCGGTTGTGCTTGCCCTGCTGAGCATTTGGTACAACAATTTCTTTGGCGCCGAAACCGAGGCGCTTATCCCATATACACAATACCTCCAAAAACTGGCGCCATATCTGCAACAGGGCATCATGGAGAGCAACGGTAAAAGTGTGGCGCGCAACGGCGTTCCGGTGACCTATCAGACCGGTACGGTGATCTGGGGTGAGCCTGGCACGAATTCGCAGCATGCGTTCTTCCAGTTGATCCACCAGGGTACCAAACTGATCCCAGCTGACTTCATCGGGTTTGTAAAACCGTTGCACGGCGATGCCGACCACCATCATAAACTGATGTCGAATTTCTTCGCGCAGACTGAGGCATTGCTGAACGGTAAGACCGAAGCGCAGGTGCAGGCGGAGTTCGAAAAACAGGGTGTGTCTGCCGAAAAGTCCGCGTTTTTGCTGCCGTTTAAGGTCTTTGCCGGTAACAAGCCCACCAATACGCTTCTGATAGACCAACTGACCCCGAAAAGCCTGGGAGCGTTGGTAGCACTCTACGAACACAAGATTTTCGTGCAGGGCGTAATCTGGAATATTTTCAGCTACGACCAATGGGGCGTGGAGCTCGGCAAACAGTTGGCGAACTCGATCCTGGGGGAAATTGAAACCGGACAGGTAGCCCAACATGACGCCTCGACTACGTCGTTATTGCGTCATTTCCTACAACGCGAAACAAGCCTTAAATAAAGGTTAAATGCCCACCCCGCCCGAAAAGCGGGGTTTTTTTGCTATATTTGGAATCCTAACATCAATGCTATGTACCCATATATACGCGACGTCCATGCGATAACGGGCATTTTGGTTTTCGTTTTACTTTTGGCTGCTTTTATCAACGCGCTCATGGGCTTCTCGGGAAATCGGGAGTTTACCCAGAAAGACCGCAAGCTTTCGCTGTTTGCGCTTATCTTCACCCACCTGCAGTTTGTAGTCGGCCTGATCATTTGGCTGATCTCTCCGCTGGGAAAATCGGCTATGAGCCAGATGTCGGACGCCTCGCTTCGCCTGACCGCCGTTGAACACCCTTTCGTGAACCTTATTGCGATCGTCCTGATCACCATCGGATGGTCGAAACACAAACGCAAAACAGACAGCAAATCGAAGTTCAAGTCGTTCCTGATTTTTTACGGAATTGGAATTGTACTCCTCCTGAGCCGCATTCCGTGGGACCTGCTGTCGGCTACACTTAAAGACCTGTTTTCATGAGGTTGCGGCTGCGTATCGTGGCCGTATGTGTGTTCCTGGTGTCACTACTGGGGTATGGCCTTGTGCCTGCGGGTCACATTCGGTTACAGCAACCAAAGGGCAAACAGGACAGTATTGTCAGCGACTCGATCGTATTGTCGGGAAAATACCGTTTTAAATTACTGAAGAAGAATGCCCACGCGTCGTATTATGCCGATCGACTTAACGGACGGCGGACGGCCAGCGGTCGGGTATTCAGCAACTCGAAGTATACGGCTGCCCATCGGAAGCTTCCGTTCGGCACGAAAGTGCGTGTGACGAATGAGGCCAATGGAAAGTCGGTCATCATCGAGATAACCGATCGGGGTCCGTTCACCAAAGGACGGGATATCGACCTCTCTAAGCGCGCCTTCATGGATATCGCCGGAGGTTCGCGCTACGGCGGATCGCTTCGTGTCACGCTGGAAGTCGTACAGCCCTGATGACCGCCCGCAAGGCAACCCTCACTCTTTTTATTGTAGTGGCTTCGCTACTGTTGGCCGCCTGTGGCAGTTCCAAACGCAGTGTGTATAAAGCAAGTGCGGAGGTGTCGTATTATGCCGATAAATTCGACGGGCGTAAAACAGCGAACGGCGAGACCTTCCGCAACCAAAAACTGACCGCAGCCCACCGTACCCTCCCTTTTGGCACCAAACTGCGCGTTACGAACCTCGCGAATGGAAAATCGGTTGTGGTCACCGTCAATGACCGGGGGCCGCAGAAAAAGAGCCGTGAGCTCGATCTTAGTAAGCGGGCCTTTATGGAGATTACCGATAACAAGAACCACGGCACGTTGCGGGTCTCTATCGAGGTGCTGTAACGCTTACATGTTGTAGAGCCACGTCGCCGGATTGGCGTAGGTGGTGTTCTGCGAAATCATAAATTTCAGGATGGTTTTTCCGGTGTCGCCGTTGGTGCGGATGCGACCCACTGCCTGTTTCGTCGACACCTTCTCTCCCTGGCTGACCGAAACACTACTTAGGTTTTGGTAGACCGTGAAGTAATCCCCGTGCTGGATGATGACGAGTTTGTTGACCGGCGATATGTCGGTTACTTTATAGACCGTTCCGCCAAAGACGGCGCGGGCTGTGGCGCCTTTGTCGGTCTCGATTTCCACACCACTGTTTTTCACCGGCAACTGGTACTCGGGGTGGATGACGCTGTTCCCGTAGGGCATATACACTTTTCCGCGTTCTACCGGCCATGGGAGCTTCCCTTTGTTGGCCCGGAAGTTATCGGCGGCCAACTTCGCCTCCGGCGTCAGGACGATCTTATTCGATTTGATGGTCGCTTCGGTTTTGGCGGCTGACACGGTTGGGTTGGCCTTTCTATTGGCTTCGGCCGCTTTTTTATTGGCCGCAGTGATCGCATCGCGGATCAATTTGTCGATTTTTCGGTCGATGGCGGCCGACTCGCTTCGCTTCTTCTTGATTTCGGCGGCAATCCGCTTTTTATCCTTTTTGATGGAGTTCATCAACTTCTCCTGCTCCTGTTTTTCTTTCTGCAGGGTTTGCCGCTCGGTTTCCTGCTCGGCCAACAGTTCTTGTTTCTCTTTCTTCTGGGTATCGAGCGTAGCGTTAAGGGCGCGTAAGCGTTCGGCTTTCTGGCGGATTTCCTCGCCTTGCATCTTACGGTAGGCGGCGTATTGCTTGAGGTATTGCGCCCGTTTGTAGGCCTGTAGGAAGTTCTGTGATGACAACAGGAACATGGCGCGACTTTGCTCGGAACGCGTTTTATATGACTTCCGGATCATTTCGGCATAATCGGCGCGGAGCGTGTCGAGTTCACGGTGCATCCGGTTGATCTCGAGCTGGTTCAGGTACATGTTATCTTTCAGCAGACGGGCCTGTTTCTCGGTAGTACGGATCAACTGCTCGCGCAACTTGATCTTTTCGGTCTGCTGCGCGATGAGGGACGTGACCGATTTCTGCTTCTGGTTCTGCTGTTGCAGAAGCGCTTCCTGCTCACGGATTTCGGCCTGTAACTGCGCTTTCCTGCGTTCGAGTTTTTCCTGCTCGTCGCCCTGGGCCGATGCCATGGCCACCAGCAGTAACGCAACGAAAGTGAATAGGTGTTTGGTCATGTTTTGGCTGTTTTGGTTCAGTCAAGTTCTTCGCGATCGTAGCCGTCCGGAACGCTGTAAGGGAAGGTAAGATCTTCGTTGAAGGTCGCGGAGGTATAGTCGATGTCGATAGTCGTCTTTTTGTCTTTATTGAAGGCTTCTATGCCAATCGTCGACGGCAGCAGCAGCCCTGCGTATTCTTTATGTCCGCCGTAGCTGACCTGCAGGACACGGCTGCGACTCGGCTGGCTTACCCCCTGCCGTTTCAGCAGGTATTTTGACGCTTCAAAGTAAAACACTTTTTCGGTGCCGTCCGACTGTTTTTCGAGTTTGTACATCTGTTCTTCCAGCGAGGCAATGAAACCGGCGGCTGTAAGGTCGTCCATTGCCTGACCGAGTAACAGGCGTTGCACTTTGGCGTAGTCGAGTTCGGTGCCCAGCCATTTGCTCAGTGAGGCATAATCGCCTTCGAAGTAGGTGCCGTTGGCCTTTTCGTAGTATTTGACTTCCGATGGCGTGATGAGTGCCTTGGCGACGGTGATGCCGAGCAAACGAAGGCTCACGAGTATCTTTTGGTCTTTCTGGATGCGGATCTCGGTTGAGAGCGACTGCGACTGGTTGTCGTCTTTGTAGCTGACCGACCCTTTGATATAGGCTGTGCGGAAGTCGCCCTGGCTGGCGTAATGCCCCTTCGCGATGTCGGCAACTGATTGGGCCTCGCGTGCTTTGGCGGTCGCCACCATTGCCTGTTGGGTTTTACAGGAGACGGCCACGAGCGCGAGCAGGGCTATGATGATTCCTTTTTTCATTTCTTTTTATTAAGCAATTTGTCGGCTTTAAGGAAGTACTTTTCCTTGTTGGCCTCGTCGCCGAGTCCGTGATAGGCTTCGCCGATCTGTATATTGAAATTGGCTTCCAGCGGCACGCTGTCTACAATGTAGTCCACCCCAATGAGCAACACCTCTTTCGCTTTTGCGAACTGCTTCAACTGGTTGAGGGCTAGCCCCCCATAGTAATACAGTTCGGGTTGCATCGGATAGAGTTCAATCGCAGCCGCGGCTTTGGTGTTCAGTTTGTCAAACTGTGTGGTTTCCGCATACGCCTGGAGCAACAACAGGGTGTTTTCGAGATCGGCCGGGTTGGCGGTCGCTTCTTTCTCGTAGTAGGTGGCAGCACTTTTCCAGTCTCCTTTCCCCTGGTAGAACTTGCCGATTTCTTTCGCGGTCTTGGCCTGCTGATCACCACCAAACAGCGCCGTGGCCTGGGCCAGTGCGTCGGCATACTGTGGGTTCTTCTGGGTGAACAGCAAAAACTCATTGATGACTCGGTGTTTGATCTTCGAATCGATCCGGGTGCTTTTGAGTAGCTGGTTCATGGCTGTAACCGCCCGTGCGCCGTCGTTGGCTGCGAGCGCGTTTCGGAACAGGCTGACCTGGGCCCAATCAGAAGCCGGAATGGCCTTTTCCAACTGTTTGGCGATTTCATTGGCTTTGGCTTCCTGGCCACTGTTGCTGTAAAGCGACATGAGTTCGAGGTAGGCCGCTTCGTCCTGCGGGTCGGTTTTGATCCGGGCGAGTAGGTCGTCTTTTTCGCTTCCGGCGTATTTCGGGTCTGACAGTATATCGGCCTTATACAAATCGCGTTTTTCGGAATGCCCGACGGTCGCGTTCAGTTCGTTGATCAATGCCAGGGCTTTGTCGAACTGCTTCGTGTTCATATACAACGAAACGAGGTCTTCCTTCAGCCTATCGTCAAACGGAATGAGTTTGGTGACAATGCCGATGGCGCGGTTCCAGTCTTGCGTTTCGTAGGCCACATCATACATGCCGTTCAGGTACCAACGGTTGGCGGGGTCGAGTTGGCTCGCTTTCTCAAATGCCTCGTAGGCTTCTTTGTAGTGTTTGGCCAGTAGTTGGTTCCGTCCGATTTCGTTGAAAAGCGCGGGGTTATCGGGTTGTAATTTCAGGCATTCCTCGACATAGGTGATGGCTTTGTCGTAATTGCCAATGGCCTTTTGGCGCAGGGCTTCGAAGAACTTATCGCGGAATTTATCTTCCGCCGCGCCGATTTCTTCCGGTTCACCCTGTTGGGCGCAGGCCGGCATCCGAAGGAAGCATCCTCCGAGAACCAGTGCGATGGTAAGCCATTTTTTGTACATCTGCCTAAAATACATCAATCTGTCGTAACAACCCTTTTTTTATCGCGCTCTTAAGAATTATTCCAAAACGGAATAATCGCCTATGCTGATGCTGGTAAAATTCCCATCGAAGGTCGCGTGGCTTCCGATCATGGCGTTGTCGAGGTTCGCATTGCGGATCGTCGATTTCTCCTGCACCAGGCTGTTTTTGATGGTGCTGTTCTCCACTTTGGTTCCTTTGCCGAGTGAGACATTCGGGCCGACGGTGGCGTTCTTCAGTACCACTCCCTCACCGATAAAACACGGCGGGATGATGGTCGACGCTTCCAAAACGGCGCTATCCGACACCAGTTGCTCCCCATCGGCGTGCAGGAACTGTAGCATGCGCGAATTGGTTTCGACGGTGACGTTCTTGTTGCCGCAGTCCATCCATTCGTCTACTTTTCCGGGCACGAACCGCAGTCCTTTTCGCTTCATGTTCTCGAGTCCGTCGGTCAATTGATATTCGCCTCCCTTCACCACGTTGTTGTCGAGCAGGTATTGCAGCTCCTCGCGCAGCGCTTCGCCGGATTTGAAGTAGTAGATGCCGATGATGGCGAGGTCGGATACGAATTCCTTCGGTTTCTCGACAAAATCCACAATGCGGTCACCGTCTAACTGCACGACACCAAACGCGCTCGGATCGTCTACCTGCTTCACCCAAATGACGCTGTCGGCCGTAGTATCTAACGTAAAATCAGCACGGAAAAGTGTGTCGGCATACGCCACGACGATCGGTCCGGTCATGCTGTCTTTCGCACACATGATGGCGTGGGCGGTTCCGAGGGCTTCGTTTTGGTAGTAAATCGTGCCCTTCGCCCCTAGTTTGGCGGCAATGGCAAGAAGGTCGGTTTCTACCTGTTTGCCGAAGTCTTTGTGGATGATGAAAGCGATTTCTTCGATGGCCTGGTGGAGCACACCCGCGATATCCTCTACCAGACGGTGTACGATCGGTTTGCCGGCAATCGGGATCAGCGGCTTCGGTACGGTAAGCGTGTGTGGCCTGAGACGGGAGCCACGACCGGCCATTGGGACAATGATTTTCATGTGTATAGGATGTTTTTGTTTGCTTTTATTTTACGCCGGTGCTCCCAAACCCTCCTTCACCGCGGGCGGTTTCCGACAGGGTTTCGACTTCGATCCATCCGGCGCGTTCGTGTTTGGCGATGACCAGTTGCGCGATGCGTTCGCCGTCTTCCACCACAAAATCTTCCTCCGAAAGGTTGATGAGGATGACCCCGATTTCACCACGGTAATCGGCGTCGACGGTGCCGGGTGCATTGAGGACGGTAACGCCTTTTTTGGCCGCGAGTCCACTTCTTGGGCGCACCTGTGCTTCATACCCTTCCGGAAGCTCTATGTATAATCCGGTTGGGATGATGGCGCGTCCCATTGGTCGTAACGTCACGGGTGTGGTGAGATGGGCGCGGAGGTCCATACCAGCCGAGGCGAACGATTCATAATGGGGCAGCGGATGCGATGATTTGTTGATGATGCGAATGGTCATACGAGTTGGTTTTCATTGTCAGGCCCTCCTGAAACAGGGGACTGTGGTTTTTCACGGCGTTGCAGCACCTGGCGGATCGCGTCTTTTTCGGCGATAAAAATGACGCCGAGGAAAGCGAGTAGCAATGCACTTCCTACGAGGTAATTTTCCCGGAAACGGTAAAAATACAGCACTGAGAAGACAATCGAAAGGGTCAGGTAACCGCAAATGCGCTTTTTATCGTAGGGCACGGGATAATACCGTTGGCCCATCAGGTAGGAAATCAGCATCATACTGCCGTAGGCGCCGATGGTAGCAATGGCCGATCCGTAGTAACCACCAAAGGGTCCGTCAAGCGGAATCAACCAGAAATTCAACAGCAGGGTAACAACGGCTCCGACGAGCGAAATCAGCGCGCCGATGTAGGTTTTATCGATGAGTTTGTACCAGACCGACAGGTTGGTGTAAATGCCGAGGAAGAAGTTCGCGAAGATGATAAGCGGCACGACCTTCATCCCTTCCCAATAGACCTCATCGCGCAGCATGATCTGTTTGAGGATGTCAGCGAACACAATCACCGCCAATTGGATGAACGATCCGAAGATGACAAAATAGCGGGTAATCGTCGCGTAGGTGTTGGCCGCATTCTCTTTGTCGGCATGGCTGAAAAAGAAAGGCTCAATACCTAGCGTATAAGCCGTTCGGAAGAGCACCATGAAGAGGCCGATCTTGTAGCAGGCGGAATAGATACCAACCTGTTCTTCTGCCTTTTCGGGCGACAGAGGAAGTAACTTCTGCAGGAGGATCTTATCGAACTGCTCGTTGATCGCGAACGCGACCCCGGCCACCATGACAGGAAGGCCGTATTGCAGCATTTTCTTCCATAGCGCCCAATCGAAATGCCAGCGCATCCGGAGGTAGTCAGGGGCGAAGGCCAAAAGGGTGAGCAGGCTTGCGACGACATTAGAGATGATGATATATCCGACCTGGAAATTTGAATAATAAATGGAATCAAAGAAGCCTCCCGGGTTGTGAGCCGCCAGTTTGGGGAGGTAGATCAGGAAGAAGACGTTGAGTACGAGGTTGACCAATACGTTCCCGACTTTGATGACGGCGTAGCGGATGGGGCGTTGCTGTGCGCGGAGTTTCGAAAACGGGATGATGACGAGCGCATCGAGCAGCAGGATCCAGACCAGGTAGGTGACATACTCGACATCCACCCCAGCCCAAATTGCCAATCTTTCGCGGAACAACAACGCTGCGAAGAGGAAGGCGAACGACGTCCATACCAACGACACCATCGCGGTTTCTACCACCTGTTGCCGGTCTTTTTCGCGGTTATAAAAACGGAAAAAGGCCGTTTCCATACCGTAAGCGAGCAACACGTTGAAAAAGATCATCCAGGAGAAGAGCACCGACACACGTCCATAGTCGCCTTTGTCATGAAGGGCATCGGTGTAGAGCGGCACCAGCAGGAACGAGAAAATCTTGGGCAATACAGCTGCCATTCCATAAATGGCGGTTTGCTGGAAGAGTTTCTTGTAAAGTCCCACCGATTCTGCGTTTCGGCAAAAGTACGGAATTCAGACTTTCGCCCGCGATTTCAGGCGACTTCCTTACATTTACGCTGTCAAAACCTATTTTCATGCGCCCGCTCTAC
>DATGXZ010000238.1:0-2315 GCA_035298445.1 Flavobacterium sp. | reverse complement strand
ATCCATTTCTTTTGGCATCGGTGTGGATGAAGCCCAATTCAACCTTGGTGCTGACGGACAAGGTAATTTCCTGGCATGGGCAGACAGCGAAGACATGATGTGGTCTTGGAGTGCCGGTTACAAATTTGTGATGTTCGAAGGAATGTTTACATCCCCTACCGTTTCAAGTGACACTATGTTCATGGTACATACCGGAAAAACGGGGGCTTCCTACAATTATGCCGAGATTACGCTTCCGATGACCAATGACGCACTTGTGCGCACCAACATTACCCCACAGGTACACATCTTTGCGGATGTTGCGAAAATCATCGATGGCACCAACAAAATTTCGTTGACTGCAAATAATATGGGCGGTATGGGTGCGATGATAATGGGAGGCGAGGCTTTGCCGCAAATAACAGCCAACCTGCAGGGAATGTTCACAGTCAACCATGTCCACAACGACTAAGTCACTGCTGTGGACAGCCGGCATTGTAGCCTCCGTTTTCCTTGTGTCGTGTTCGGACGACGGGGGCTACGAACCGGTACCACTTACGATCACCAATCCGTCGAACTTTCCCCAACCGGTATACGACTTCACCGTCAATCCGCCCACCGAAGCCGGATTTGCGTTAGGGAAAAAGCTGTTTTATGATGGACGTCTGGCGGCAGACGGCGTTGTGTCATGTGCGTTCTGTCATATGCAGGCGAACGCATTTACACACCATGGGCATAGCCTGAGTCATGGAGTCAACAACGCTGTTGGTACACGCAATGCACCCCCGCTGCAGAATTTCGCATGGCAAAGCGCCTTCATGTGGGACGGGGCTGCGTCGCACCTCGACACCCAGCCGCTCATCCCGCTGCTGAGCGACGTGGAAATGGCGGGTGACCTCAGCGCCATTGTGGATATGATGAACCATGATGGCGACTACAGGCGATTGTTTGCGATGGCATTCCCGGGTGAAGCTATCGACTCGGAGCATATGCTGAAAGCCCTCGGACAGTTTATGGTGACGCTTCGAAGCACCGATTCGCGATTCGACAAGTACCGCCGTAATGAGGCGGGCGGTGCACTTACGGATCAGGAATTGGCCGGATACGCCACGTTTCAGGCGAAATGCGCTTCCTGCCACGCTACCGACCTGCAAACCGACAATAGCTTCCGGAACAACGGACTGCCCGTGAATCCGCAGTTACACGACGTCGGGCGCTACCGGGTGACGGAAGATCCCGCCGACCGCTATCGCTTTAAGGTGCCGAGCCTGCGAAACGTTGCCGTGACCGCGCCGTATATGCACGATGGCCGGTTCTATTCGCTTGAGGCCGTATTGGAGCACTACCATTCGGGCGTGGTCGCTTCGCCCACACTCGATCCGCTGCTGGCGGGTGATACGCCGGGCATCAGGCTCAATGCGACCGAAAAGGCGAACCTGGTGGCGTTCCTCCAAACGCTTACTGACACCCATTTTCTCACCAACCCTCTTTATTCTGAATACTGATGAAACGACTTATACTAGTACTCATGATACCATTTTGGGCGATGGGAGCTGTCAATGACAGCCTGGTGATCCCCAACTTTGGGCCACCTCCGAGTGAACTGGCCGTCGCCCGAATGCCGTGTGATGCCTGCGGTTGCTCGGCCAGCGGTGGCAGTATGGGGTTTGCCTCGATGCTCAACAGCCAATTCGTGGGCGTTCGCTATATGTACCAGCGCTATAAAACGACCGACGGACTCTATGCGAATTCACCCTGGCGTGCGGAAACCTTCCACACAATCCAGTTATGGAGTCGCATCCCGATTGGAAACAAGTTGAATGTGACCGTCATGGCACCCTATCACCACAACACGCGTTCGACCGAAACCGGCAGTGAAACGATTGAAGGGCTGGGTGATGTGACCATACTGGCGCTTTACCCGGTGTTTTCAACCCTACACGACACGTTGGCCCGTTTGCCGCAGGAGCTCCGTTTGGGTGCGGGCGTCAAGATGCCTTTGGGAACGTATTCCTCGGACAACAACGGCAGTATCAACCCCGGATTCCAATTGGGTACCGGAAGTTGGGACGTACCTTTCGCCGTCGAATACCTGATTACCTATAAAAAATGGGGTGTTAACGCCATGGCGAACTACATCGTCAAAACGGAGAACACCAACGGCTATCGTTTTGGCAATCAGTTCAACTATGCCGGTACTATATTTTCTCTACGCGAATCGGGGAATTGGACACTCTCACCGCAATTGGGTTTTGCAGGCGAAAAGTATGACAGCAACTACCAACACAACCAGCGGGTGGCAAACACTTCTGGCGACGTCTTCTTTGGCAAGGCCG
>DATGXZ010000237.1:0-20638 GCA_035298445.1 Flavobacterium sp. | reverse complement strand
GCTGCGACTGCGACTGCGACTGTGACTGCGACTACCGAGAGGGCCCCATCCGGCTGTCCGCTATAGCCCTCGTCCGCCAGGCACTTCCGCCATCGGTTCGGCTGTGGCTTCCGTTGGTCGCCCCGCCGTACCGGGCGTCAGGCCTGCCGGGCTTCGGGGCTGCCGCTTCCATCCGGGGCAGTTCTTAGTAGGCAGTGGGCAGTAAGCAGTAAGCAGTGGGCAGTGGGCAGTAGGCAGTTGCAGCTTGCAGTATGCAGATTGACACCGCACATGAAATTCCCGGTTTTCGGACTTTTTTTTTATATCTGGTTTCTCTTCGTAAACAGCCCGGTTACACTACCACTGCGACTGGTACTACTGAGACCGCGACTGACACCCCTCTATCTCCGCATACGGTTTTAAGTCCAACACAAATCGTCCCGCCCTGTACTTGCCCGTTATTCCCTCCAACCGTACCTTTGTCCCACCAACCACCACCAACCACTGACTCCTAACTCCTAATTCCTAACCCCTTGAAATACTCCCGCCTCACCAAAGAGCAGTTCGAAGAACTTCATCCTGAATTCACCAATTTCCTTGCCGCGCAATCCATCGACAAAGACGAATGGGACCAGTTGAAAAAGGAGCAACCTCATATAGCAGAACAGGAATTGGATGTATTCTCCGACCTGATTTGGGAAGGCGTCCTGAACCGAGCCGAATATCTTGAACACTTCGGGAAGAATTATGTGTTCTTTTTTCACTGTGGTGAGACGCACATCCATTCCATCATCCTGAAAACAGTAGGTATTGAGGTCGACTTCCTCACCCGCGAAGGATTGCAGTTCCTCACCGATAACCTGTTTTCCGATCAAATCGAAATGAAAGTGGGTACAAAAGCCTATGACAACGACGACCGTAACCAGGCCATTTTCCAGTTGATCCAACAAGGGGCTTTCCTCAGCGATGGCAGCCGGTATAGGGACCTGAAGGAAATGATTGCGTAGGTTCCACCGTAGTAAGGATAGCAGTAATATTCGTATTTCTATCATGACACGACGTATCTGTCTATTTTAAACTAGGCTTGTCGTTGGGCTAATTTAATTTAGATTTTAGGTATTAAAATAATACTTTAGTGAGCCTATAAGTAGCCAGAAAACATGGATGTAAAATCCCAGATCGCGGCCCTTCGCGACGAACTGAATCGCCACAATTACAACTACTACGTCCTCGACCAACCCGAGATATCGGATTTCGAGTTCGACCAGAAATTGAAACAGTTGCAGGCACTCGAAGAGGCCCATCCGGACTATTTCGACGCCAATTCACCCACACAGCGGGTAGGAGGGGCTGTCACCAAGAACTTCACCACAGTCGTACATGACAACCGCATGTATTCCCTCGACAATTCCTATTCGAAAGAAGACCTCGCAGAATGGGAACAGCGCCTCGAACGGGCGTTGGGTACGTCAGGCCTTTCATACACCTGTGAGCTGAAATACGACGGAGCCTCCATTAGCCTTACCTACGAAAATGGTACCCTACAACGTGCCGTCACGCGGGGAGACGGATTTCAGGGTGATGACGTTACCACAAACATCCGCACCATCAAGTCCATTCCACTACACATCAAAGGCGATTTCAAAGGCCGTTTTGATGTGCGGGGTGAGATCATCCTTCCGTTTGCCGGCTTCGAAAAAATGAACCAGGAGCTGATCGAAATTGGTGAGACGCCTTACGCCAATCCGCGTAACACCGCTTCCGGTAGCCTGAAATTGCAGGACAGCGCAATCGTCGCCAAACGACCGTTGGAGTGCCTGGCCTATGCCGTTGTAGGGCGTAACCTGCCATTTTCCACCCAGTTCGACGGACTGGCGACCCTTCGTAATTGGGGATTTAAAGTCCCGACCGAAGCTCAGGCCGCGGCCAACCTGAAGGAGGTGTACGAGTTCATCGACTATTGGGACACCCATCGCCACGATTTGCCCTATGAAACCGATGGCGTGGTGGTAAAAGTAAACGATTTTCACTACCAGGACGAAGCGGGTTATACCGCCAAATCACCCCGTTGGGCCATTGCGTATAAATTTAAGGCCGAACAGGTGGCTACACGTCTCAACTCGATTTCGTATCAGGTGGGGCGCACCGGCGCCATCACGCCTGTTGCCAATCTCGAGCCCGTGCAGTTGGCTGGCACGATTGTGAAACGCGCGTCTTTGCACAACGCCGACCAGATCGAGAAGCTTGACATCCGCGTAGGCGACACAGTGTTCGTTGAGAAAGGAGGGGAGATCATCCCTAAAATCATCGCGGTCGATTTTACGAAACGCCCCGACGGAACGGTGCCGACCGACTATATCACACATTGCCCCGAGTGCCAAAGTGAACTCGTACGGGCGGAGGGAGAAGCACAGCATTACTGCCCGAATTTCTATGGTTGTCCACCGCAGATTATCGGACGCATCCAGCACTATATCTCGCGAAAGGCGATGGATATCGAAGGGTTGGGAGGAGAGACGGTTGCGTTGCTGTACCACAACGGACTGGTTCGCAATTATGCAGATCTGTACGATCTGACCGTCGAACAGGTCATCCCCCTGGACCGCATGGCGCAGAAGTCAGCTGAGAACCTCGTCAACGGTATCGAAAAGTCGAAGGAGATTCCATTTGAACGCGTGTTATATGCTATTGGTATCCGGTTTGTAGGGGAGACCGTTGCCAAGAAACTGGCTCGGCATTACAAAAGTATCGAGGCACTTTCAGAAGCTTCTTTGGACGACTTGGTTGGGGTGGAAGAAATCGGCGAAAAGATTGCCCAGAGTGTGATCGACTTCTTCCGGAACGATGACAACCGGCATATCCTGTCGCGGTTAAAGGCATATGGTGTCAAAATGGAGGTCGACGCACCGAAAGAAGCGGCAAGTGATGTTTTGGCAGGCAAGACCTTTGTGGTTTCGGGGGTGTTTTCGAGATTCTCCCGCGACGAGTTGAAAAGTGCGATTGAAGACAATGGTGGCAAGGTGGGCAGTTCAATCTCTGCCAAGACTGACTACGTTGTCGCCGGGGATAAAATGGGGCCTGCCAAATTGGAAAAAGCGACAAAATTGGGCGTTGCCATCATTTCAGAAGACGACTTTATCGCCCTCTTAGGCTGAAATCGTTCAGACCTCAAAGGTTTTTAAAACCTTTGAGGTCTGGCCCAAAGCTAACTATCGCAGGTTAAACCGCATTACGGCTTTCCCGCATACTTTGTTAAATGTATTTTATACGCTGATCACCCGCGATACATTCCGGAGGTCTTTCCCTTTTTCAAAGTGGAAATCAATACGACCCAGGTTGACGCCGTAACAGCCTACCTGGTTTACGATGACGTCCTGACCGTCGAGGTTCTTCACAATCGTGGGTTTGTCCAGGAACGTATGCGTGTGGCCGCCGATAATGAGGTCAATATCGCGTGTCTTCGCTGCCAGCATCATATCGCAGACTTTATTCGGATCATTTTTATAGGCATAGCCAATATGCGAGAGCGCAATGACGAGGTCGCAACCCTCTCCGTGTTTGAGGGTACGTGCCATATCGGTCGCGATTTCAATCGGATCCCGATACACGGTTTCTTTATAGTTACGTGGGTCCACTAATCCTTTCAGCTCTACACCTAATCCGAAGATGCCCACTTTTACGCCTTTTTTTCGGAAAATGCGATAGGGTTTAACAATGTCGTCCAGCACGGTGTTCCGGAAGTCGTAATTCGCGGAGACAAAGCCGAATTTCGCATGGGGAAGTTGTTTGTAGAACCCTTCGATACCATTGTCGAAATCGTGGTTGCCCAGTGTGGCGAGGTCGTAGCCTAACATCGACATGAGTTTCATTTCCAATTCACCTCCATAGTAATTGAAATAGGGTGTTCCCTGAAAAATGTCGCCTGCATCCAGTAAAAGCACATTGTCGTTTTCCCGTCGTATGGATTCAATGATAGCCGCCCGTCGCGATACGCCGCCCATATTTGGGTTTTTGGGATCGTTGGCAGGCAATGGGTCTACATGGCTATGAACGTCATTCGTATGCAGCACGGTCAGGTGGACGCCTTTGTCGGGCGCAAACGACATAAGCCCGGACCCGGCAATCACTACCGATGCCGCCGCTGATTTCTGTATGAATTCGCGCCTTTGCATTATTTTTCTACTGTTATACGGGGTTCATATCGGGTTTTGAGGGTCCGGCTTTTCCGGAAATAATCCATCAACACGTTCCGTAATTTGTAATCGAGTGTAACGGTGGGTTGGCCCTGGAAGAAGACCATGTTGTCGCCGCCGTTTGACAAATAGTCGGATGTCAATACCTGGTAGGAAGCGTCTTCCCGTAGCGGAACGCCTTGAATGGCAATATTTTGCGCTTTTCCTGAACTATTGATGGTAAAAGTGAGCCCGGATAACGGATGCGGTTTCTTTTCCCGGATGACATAATTCACCAGTTCTTGCACTGCTTCTGTCCGAAGGGTAACGACGACCAGGCTGTTTTCAAAGGGCATTACTTCGAAGACGGATCCTACCGTTACATTTCCTTTTCCGATGCTGGCACGGATACCCCCGTGGTTGAGAAGGCAAAAATCGAGGTGGTTGCCGGTTCTTTTTACGAAAACACTGTCGCCCTGCACCATTGATGCGTCGGCCATCAGGCACCCGATGTTGGTCTGCCATTCACCCGTTGTTTTTTCAAGTGGTTCCGGAGCGATGGCGAGAATGGTTGCAAGGTCTTTTTCCATCGAGGCCCGGTACGGTTGGATTGTCGCTTCAAGTGAAGCGGGTGCGCCTGCCGTTTCCGTCACCGGGAGACGCTTGCCTTCGATCAGGGTGGGATGGTAGACCGAATGGCAACCCCAGAAGACAAGTATTGTTAAGAATAAAACAAAAAGTTTCGGGGAAACCTGATGTTTTTTTAGTTTTACCGCCATTTGACGCCAGGGAATCTATACATTTGTAATAAGGTAAAAGTAGTATGTTTTTACGTTTTTTGAAGGAGTTTTTCTTAAAAAGAAAGTTAAAAAACAGCTTTGCCAACGTAAAGCCAGAGCGGGTTTCGGGCGCTATTCGAAGCGTGGGTCTGCTACTCGACGAGAGCTATCTCGATTCACGTGAGGCCGTACTGGATGAATTAGCCGCCAACGGCATCGAACGGGATACAATACAGGTGCTTGCCTTCCGCGACCGCATCCGCAAACAGGAAACGTTTGATTATCCGGTTTTTGGATGGAAAGATATCAGTTGGTCGGGCACTATACTTAAACAGGATGTCAACGGGTTTTCCGGGCAACCGTTCGATCTTTTGGTAAGTTACTACGACATAGAAAAAACCCCGCTGATGCTGGTGACGCAACAGTCAAAGGCCGCTTTCAAAGCCGGTTTCTCGACCGTTGACAAACGATTGAACCACCTGACCATAACCACGGTCGCCGAAAACCACTCCGTTTTCGTGGCCGAATTGTTTCGATACTTGAAAATACTGCAGAAAATATGAACCGTTCCGTTTTTGTAGGCACTGGCGTAGCGCTGGTGACGCCATTTCGCGCTGACCTGTCTGTTGATACCGAAGCCCTGGCGCGCATTGTCGATTTTGTGACCGAAGGAGGCGTCGACTATCTCGTCGTTCTCGGTACAACCGGGGAGCCGGCTACCTTGACCGCCCAGGAAAAAGAATTGGTCATCACCACCATCATCGAAGCCAACAAAGGACGTCTTCCATTGGTATTGGGTGTAGGTGGCAATCACACCGCGGCCTTGGTCAACGAACTCCAAACCCGCGACCTCTCTGCCTTCAGTGCGGTGCTCTCGGTTTCGCCGTACTACAATAAACCCACGCAAGAAGGTATCTACCAACATTTCAGTGCCATTGCAAAAGCGTCGCCGTTGCCGGTTATCCTTTATAATGTGCCATCGCGCACCGGAAGTAATATGTTGCCTTCGACCGTGTTGCGGATCGCTCGGGATTTTTCCAATGTCATTGGCGTGAAAGAAGCGGCAGGCGATATCGTGCAGGCCATGACGCTGATCAAAAATAAACCAACTGATTTCCTCGTGATTTCGGGTGACGATATGCTGACCGTTCCGATGACGCTGGCCGGCGGATCAGGTGTGATTTCGGTTATTGGCGAAGGATTTCCACGTGAGTTTTCAGACATGGTACGCCTTGCCCTCGATCGCAAAGTCGATGAAGCATATGCCCTCCATTACCGCCTTTCCGATGCCATCGACATGATTTTCGAACAGGGAAGTCCTGCCGGAATCAAAGAAATCCACAAAAAGCTCGGTTTATCCGGAAATAGCGTGCGTCTTCCGTTGGTTAATGTCGATCAAAACCTCGCATCAAGGCTTCTCGCGGTGGTTGACGAACTGGCGGCTGTGCCGTCGCGGTCGTAGTCCAAAAAATTGTTTTGTAGTCTGTGATTAATAACTAAATTTGCCGTCTGGTTTTTGGGGAACTTTTGGTTCGCCCACATCCGGTTTTGCCCATGAAAAAACTCATTGCGTTACTTATTGTCTTGACGGTACTGACTTCCTGTAGTCCGTACCAAAAAGCGCTTAAATCCGAGGACATCGCCTTCAAGTATGAAGTGGCTACGTCCATGTACGAAAAGGGTAAATGGGACAAAGCCATCCGGTTGTTCGAGCAGATCGCTCCTTCCTATCAGGGAAAAACCCAGGCTGAGAAACTGTTTTACATGTATTCGAAGTCGTTTTTCAACTCAAAACAGTATTATTCTGCGGGCTACCAATTCGATAAGTTCGTAAGCAGCTATCCGAGAAGCGAAAAAGTCGAGGAAGCCGCCTTCCTTTCCGCAAAAAGTTATTCGATGTTGTCGCCCCGCTACAGCCTCGACCAGGTCGATACGTATAAAGCCATTGACAAGCTACAGGCATTCATCGATAACTATCCGAATTCGGAATTCATGCGTGACGCCAACGCCATAGCGAAGGAGTTGCGGGAGAAACTGGAAAAGAAGAGTTTCGAGGTGGCACGCCAGTACAATACGATCATGGACTATAAGGCAGCCCTCGTAGCGCTGGATAATTTCATACAGGATTACCCAGGAACGCCTTACAAGGAAGAAGCCTTGTATTACCGTCTCGATTCGGCCTATAACCTGGCTATCAATAGTATCTCGTCAAAAATGGAGGAGCGTCTTGTAGCAGCGAAAGCCGCCTATAACGCGCTTATTAAGTTCAAAGCCGACACCAAATACCGTAGCGAAGCGGATGATATGCTTGCACGGATTGAAACTGATTTAAAACAATTTTCTAAATAAGAGAGCATCATGGATCTTAAGAAAACCAATGCACCGGTCAATACGGTGACGTATAACAAGAGCGTGATCGAGAAGCCGACTGGAAACGTGTACGAAGCCATTACTATCATGGCAAAGCGTGCCAACCAGATCAATGCTGAGATCAAAAAAGAGCTGACCGAGAAGTTGGAAGAGTTTGCGACCTATAACGACAGCCTCGAAGAAATCTTCGAAAACAAAGAGCAGATCGAAGTGTCGAAATTCTACGAAAAGCTTCCAAAGCCGCACGCACTTGCGGTTCAGGAATGGATTGACGGTAAGATTTACTACCGGGATACCACTAAATAAAGATGTCGGTTTTACGCGGTAGGAATATCATACTGGGCGTGTCCGGTGGAATCGCCGCGTACAAAACGGCGCCCCTGGTGCGACTTCTCGTGAAGGCGGGAGCGCAGGTCAGGGTTGTCATGACACCAGCGGCGCGCGATTTCGTGACGCCGCTTACGCTTTCTACCCTATCCAAAAATCCGGTCTATTCCGATTTCTATGATTCGGAGGATCCCGGTGCCGGCTGGCATAACCACGTAGAAATGGGCCTTTGGGGTGACCTGATGCTAATCGCACCCGCAACAGCCAATACGCTTTCGAAAATGGCCAACGGCAACTGTGATAACCTCTTGCTCGCGGTTTACCTGTCGGCCAAGTGTCCGGTGTATGTCGCACCCGCCATGGACCTCGATATGTACCGTCATCCTTCTACACATGAGAGTTTCACCGCGCTTGAGCGATTTGGCATTACGATTATTCCGGCAGAAAGTGGCGAACTGGCGAGTGGGTTGCAGGGAGAAGGGCGAATGGCTGAACCGGAGAACATCGTTTCTTTTTTGGAACGCGATATTGAGGGAAAATTGCCGCTTCGTGGAAAGAAAGTGCTAATTACGGCGGGTCCTACATACGAAGCGATTGATCCGGTACGTTTTATAGGAAACCATGCATCCGGTAAAATGGGATACGACATCGCTGCCAGCGCCCTGAAACAGGGAGCCCACGTCACACTGGTGTCGGGTCCGACCCACATTTCGATGGCGCATCCACAACTGGATTTGGTGCGGGTGACTTCCGCCCGACAGATGTATGAAGCCTGTAGTGAGGTTTTCCCTTCGACGGATGTATTCATTGCCGCCGCCGCCGTCGCCGACTACCGCCCCAAGTTTCCAGTCGACAGCAAAATCAAGAAGGAAGACGAGACGTTGTCGATTGAACTCGAGAAAACCGACGATATACTCGCCTCATTGTCTCGTCGTAAAGAACAGCAGTTTGTCATCGGATTTGCCCTTGAAACCGATAACGAAATCGAACACGCCAAGCAGAAAATCCAAAAGAAAAACCTCGACCTGATCGTACTCAATTCGCTTCGTGATGAAGGCGCCGGATTTGGAAAACCTACCAATAAAGTCACCTTTATTGATGCCGATTTCCGAATCGAAGCGATGGAACTGAAATCCAAAGAAGAGGTGGCCGACGATATAGTAGAAAAGGTAATACAACATTTCCATGCGTAGAGTACTCGCCATCCTGTGGTTCCTTGCATTGCCGGTCGCGGCACAGGAACTCAATTGTACGGTTCAGATCAATTCCGACAAAGTGCAACAAACGAACCAGCAGATATTTAAGACGCTGGAAAAGTCACTGGCCGAACTGATCAACAAAACAAAATGGACCAACCAGACGTTTCGCCAGAAGGAACGTATTGAGTGCACGTTTTTCATCACGGTGAATGCGTACGCATCCGACCAGTTCTCTGGGACGTTGCAGGTGCAATCATCACGCCCGGTATACGGTTCTACCTATTCAACGCCCGTTTTCAACTTCAATGATAAGGATATCAACTTCCGTTACGTCGAATTTGAGAACTTGATTTACAACCCCAACAGTTTCGACTCGAACCTTGTTTCGCTAGTGGCGTTTTACAGCTATATGATTCTGGCCATGGACGCAGATACTTTTTCGCCACTCGGAGGTACACAGTATTATGAAACGGCCCAGTCTATTTCGGCTTTAGCCCAGCAAGGGGGCTTTAAGGGATGGAGTCAGGCCGACGGCAACCAAAACCGTTTCTTTTTGGCCAATGATATGT
Source organism: Flavobacterium sp. (assembly GCA_035298445.1). Taxonomy (GTDB): domain Bacteria; phylum Bacteroidota; class Bacteroidia; order Flavobacteriales; family Flavobacteriaceae; genus Flavobacterium. Next base: position 11,243 of record DATGXZ010000237.1, on the reverse strand, counting down.
TGTCGGGTACCTTTGAGCCCATCCGCAATGCTATGTATACCTACCATCTGGAAGGCCTCGATGTGATGGCAGACAACCAAAAAGCCGGAAAGGAAAAGATAATAGCGGCGTTACAGGAAGTTGGGAAATTGTATTCCGTTCGGCCGAATGCGTTCCTTACACGTGTGTTTTTCGATGCGAAGGCAGAAGAGATACAGACCCTTTTCTCGGGCGGTCCGTCTACCAATATTTCTGGCTTACAGGAACTTTTGACCCGCATCTCACCGATGAACGCGTCCAAGTGGACAGCCATTAAAAATTAGTATCTTTAGAGCGGCAACGCCCGCTTCAAACAAGATGCTGCAATTTCTTTCCATTCGCAATTTCGCGCTGATCGAAAAGACCGAGATTTACTTTTCGGACGGCTTTTCCGTAATTACCGGCGAAACCGGGGCCGGCAAGTCGATTTTGTTGGGTGCGCTCGGGCATGTGCTCGGAAAACGGGCGGATTTATCCTCGCTCATGGACAAAGAAGAGAAGTGTGTCATCGAGGCGCATTTCGATCTTTCCGGGTACGACCTCGAATCGTTTTTCGAAACCCATGACCTCGACTATGACGCGCATACCATCCTGCGACGCGAGATATTACCGTCGGGGAAATCACGTGCATTCGTTAACGATTCCCCTGTGACACTTCCGGATTTGCAGGAACTCGGAAGTTACCTCATTGACATCCATTCCCAACAACTAACCCGCACGCTTTCCGACGAAACGGTACAATTGGAAATCCTTGACACCCTCGCCGGACAACGCCCCGTTGTGGAGGCCTTCCGAAAGCAGTTGGATCAACTTAAGTCGGATCGTCGCGAGCGGCAACGTTGGGTCGACCAGTTGTCGACCACGCAACGGGATGCCGATTACAACCAGTATTTACTCGAGGAATTACGCCAGGCACAACTGCGCGATGGCTTGCAGGAGGAATGGGAGCAGGCGCTGCATGAACTGGGTGGTGCCGAAACGATAAAGGAAGCGTTAGCGCGATCGGTCGCATCCGTGTTTTCAGATGAGGTAGGTGTTCGCGCCCAGCTTCGTGATGTACGCTCTTCGTTGCAGAAAATCGCGGCTTTTAATACGGGATACGCGGAGTTGTTGGAACGGATCACGCAATCGGAGATCGAAATCGACGACATCGGTCGCGAAATGGAGGCCGCACTTAGCCGCGTCAACGACGATCCATCGGAATTGCAACGTGTGGAAGAACGCCTTCGCGTGCTCTACGATTTGCAGCGCAAGCACCAGGTTACGACGGTGGCTGCCCTGCTCGAAATACAGGAAAGACTGGAGACCGAAGTCTTGTCGGGGGATGCCTGTGAAGCCGCTATTGCTGCGCTCGACCTAACGATTGCCCAACACGAAGTGGAACTTTCAGAACGCGCTGCGATATTGCACGCCGGGCGGAAGGAAGCGATACCGCGTATACAAACACAAATGGAAACCCTTTTGGCACAGCTAGGGATGCCGCACGCCCGGTTCGACATTCGCGTGACCGAAGCCGATGCATTCCGTCCGGATGGTAAAGACGAGATCCGTTGGTTGTTCTCAGCCAATAAAGGAACGGCGCCCGGCTTACTTTCTAAAACCGCATCGGGTGGTGAAATGTCGCGGATCATGCTCGTAGTGAAAGCCATCGTATCGGGTTATCGCCAGTTGCCCACAATTATATTCGACGAAATCGACACCGGCGTATCGGGTGAGGTAGCCGGTCAGGTAGGACGTATCCTTCAACAAATGGGGGAGGGGATGCAGGTTATCGCGATTACGCATCTACCGCAGATTGCCGCAAAAGGCAGGCAACACTTCCGCGTTTTCAAAAAGACGGAAGGGGAGCGCACCATTTCCGGACTCGAACTGCTCTCAGAAGAGGGGCGCATCGGTGAAATTGCCGAGATGCTATCCGGCAAAGCACCATCGGAGTCGGCACTTGCCCACGCTCGGACACTCCTTAATTGAAAACACAATATCTTTGTCAGACATAAATCTATAGAAACATGATTATCGAACCGAGAATGAGGGGCTTTATCTGTACGACGGCCCATCCAAAAGGCTGTGAACAGAATGTCCGGAATCAAATAGCGTATATCCAATCAAAAGGCGCCGTCAACGGCCCTAAGCGGGTGTTGGTCATTGGAGCTTCAACGGGTTTTGGCCTGGCTTCCAGGATCACCAGCGCGTTCGGTTCGGGCGCAGCGACCATCGGTGTGTTCTTTGAAAAAGAGCCGGCAGAAGGGAAAACGGCGTCTCCGGGTTGGTATAATTCCGCTGCGTTTGAAACCTGCGCCCAGGAAGCCGGATTGTATGCCAAGAGTATCAATGGCGATGCTTTCTCAAACGAAGTGAAGGCGCAGGCCGCCGATTTGATTAGTAAAGACATGGGCCAGGTCGATTTGATTATTTATAGTCTTGCCTCGCCGGTTCGTCTCGATCCGACGACAGGCATACTGCACCGCTCCGTGTTGAAGCCAATCGGGCAAACCTACACCAACAAAACTGTCGATTTTCACAGTGGAAAAGTAACAGAGGTGTCGATTGCACCGGCCAACGAAGAAGACATTGCCAATACCGTGGCGGTGATGGGAGGCGATGACTGGCAGATGTGGATGGCGTATCTCAAAAAAGAGAACTTATTGGCGCCGGGAGCCACCACGGTAGCATACTCCTATATAGGTCCTGCTCTGACAGAAGCGGTATACCGAAAAGGCACCATCGGTCGTGCCAAAGACCACCTTGAGGCCACGGCATTTCGCATTTCCGATGAGTTGTCGGATATAGGAGGAAAGGCATACGTGTCGGTAAATAAGGCGTTGGTCACGCAGGCGAGTTCGGCGATTCCGGTTATTCCACTTTACATATCGCTTCTTTTCAAGATTATGAAGGCGAAAGGAACGCATGAAGGATGCATCGAACAAATCCATCGGTTATATGCTGAGCGCCTCTACACAGGCGGAGAGGTGCCAGTAGATGCCGAAGGACGTATCCGGATCGATGATTGGGAAATGGCGCCGGACGTACAGGAACAAGTTGCCGCGTTATGGGTAACCGCAGATACCGAGAACCTTCCTGCCATTGGTGACCTCGAAGGATACCGCCGCGATTTTTACAACCTTTTCGGATTTGATGTAGAGGGTGTGGATTATAAGGTGGATGCCAACGAAATGGTGCCCATCGCCAGTATCTAACGTTTCTTTTCAAATAAGTCAAAACCCGGTCGCTTAACCGGGTTTTTTTGTGTAAGAAAAACAATGGTGTAAGCACGCGTTAAATTTTACAATTGTCGACCTTTTTGTTATAAACATCGGATTTTTCAAAAATTCTTGGTTAAGCACTTACAGGATTTTCAATAGTTTACTACATTAGCAACCATGTATAATCGCAAAACCTTTTATTAAATGAAGAAAATTACCCTTCTTTTGGCGTTCGTAGTTTGCTTCGTGCTCCCGGGTCGCGCGCAGGTATTGATCGGTTCCGGAACCGATGAAGTCCAGCACGTACCTTTCGAGCCGTACTATGGCTACTCGTACGCCCAGTCGATTTATCTCGCTTCTGAAATCAGTGCGAGTGGCGACATCACCGGATTACAATGGTATTTCTCCGGAACTTCTTCTCTGCCAACCAGCCAGGAGATCGTGATTTACCTAGGACACACGTCTAAGACTTCGTTCGCCTCCAACTCGGATTGGGAGCCTGCTGCGTCTCTGACCCAAGTGTATGCAGGTGGTATCTCTGTGAGTGGTCCGGGTTGGGTCACCATCACATTCGATACGCCGTTTTCATACAACGGAACGGACAACCTGATCGTCGCAGTTGACGAGAACATGGCGGACTACGATGATCTTGGTGATGATTTCTATTGTAGTGCAGTGGCGGGCAATCGTTCCATCGCCTACTACAATGACTTCACGAACCCAGATCCTGTTTCGCCGCCGAATGCCAACTTTGATGGCCTTGCGGCATTCGTGCCAAATGTTATTTTTGATGGCATCACGCAGTCATGCCCGACGCCTTACAACCTAATGGCGTCTGCAATCACGTCTTCAGGTGCTACCCTCAACTGGGATTTGCTAGGGTCGGAAACAGCATGGGAAGTATTGGCATTGCCTGCTTCTTCGCCTGCTCCGGATGAGTCTACTTCCGGAACAGCCGTTTCGGGAACCCCAACCTTTACTTTCACAAGTCTGACGGATGGAACTGTGTACTACGCATACGTTCGTGCGAATTGTGGTGGTGGTCTGTTTAGCGGATGGGTATCGAGCGGTGCATTTACAACCTTGTGTCTTCCTTTTGGGGACCTCTCTCAAAACTTCGACAGTACTGCCACAGGTAGTACACCACTATGCTGGACCCCGATTGAAGTGTCAGGGAACACAGGCTTCACCAATGTTAGTGTTGTAGCCTACAACGTTGCTTCTACTCCTAACGCCTACGAACTTTACAATTCGCAGTTCACAAGTGCCGACATCATGTTGGTGTCGCCTCCATTGGCTGATCTGGCTGCCGGTACACACCGTATGCGTTTCAAAGCGGTTGGTGCTTCGGGGTATACCCTTAGCGTCGGTACGATGACAGACATTTCAGATCCTTCTACTTACACAGAAGTGCAGAGCATTTCTCTAGGAAACACGTACGCCAGTTACACAGTTGATTTTTCAAGCGGTGGTGGCGACTTCGTAGCCTTCCGTCACGGTTTGGCAGGTACATACCAAACCATCCACATCGATGACGTGGTGTGGGAGCCAATTCCAACATGTGCCGATATCGTAACGTCTACTCTTGTTTACTCAGGTGTTACTAACGACGGCGCGACTATTAGCTGGGAAGCAGGCGGTTCTGAGACAGCTTGGCAATATGTGCTGGGAATGGCTACAGACACTGATCCGAATGCGCTTACTCCGGTTGCGGTTTCAACCAACCCAACAGTGACACTTTCTGGTCTTGATTCAAATACAGCCTATAAAGTATGGGTTCGTTCTGATTGTAGCGGCGATTTTGGTGCCTGGTCAGAAGTGCTTTCGTTCCGTACTGCGTGCGATGCTACGGGTGATTTCAGTGAGAGCTTTGATACCACGGCCGTCAATACAGTTCCGAACTGTTGGTCTACTGTTAAGCAAAGTACAAGCCAGTTCGTTGCGTTGCAAACTGTTAGCTGGACATCTAGCTCTGCTCCAAATAGTTTTGAGTTGTACAACTCAGGTGACTCGGCTGCAACACTGATTCTGGTTTCGCCATTGCTCAATAACATCGCAGCGGGTGATCACAGAGTGAAGTTTAAGTCGTTCTCGTATACAACGGGTGCTACTATCATCGTAGGTACCATGACCGATCCGTCGGATCCTAACACCTTTACTGAAGTAGAATCTATTTCACTGACAGGAACTTGGGCTGATTATAATGTTTCAATTCCAGCTACTGCTGACACCTACTTTGCATTCAAACACGGAAATGGTGGCACATATCGGGATATTTTTGTAGATAACGTTGTTTGGGAACCAATCCCGGTTGCACCGCCTGCCTGTGCGTCGGATGCTGCTGCTACGCCACACCCATCTTGCGGTGCGTACGCTACCGAGTTCTCCTGGACAGCTGTTCCTGGTGCTGACGGATACTATTTCTCTTTGGGAACTGCGGCTGGTGCCAACGATATTATCGACAGCCAGGATCTTCTTAGTGTAACTTCGTTCGAATACGAAGGGGAGCCAGGCATGACGTATTACTTCACGGTAACGCCATACAACGCGAATGGTTCCGCTACGGGCTGTTCAGAGCTTTCTTACACAACTTCTGCTGGTCAGTGTTTCTGCTTGTCGGCTCCTGTCAGCAACGATGGGCTAGGAATTACGAATGTACAGATTGGTTCTACCGATTTCGCAACACCGGACGTTATGTACTATGACCACTCAGCTACCACAGTTGATTTGGGTATCGGTATCAACAACAACGTACAGGTGACCTTCGCAACAGGCTACACTTACGGTACCCGTATCTGGATTGACCTGAATGACGATTACGAACTCACGGAAGATGAGCAAGTATTCTTTGGAACGTCGACCAATGCTAACCCAACAGTATTCGATGCTAGCTTCGTGCTTGACGCTGGGGTTACACCAGGTGTTCACAAAGCACGTTTGGCTTCTGCCGATAGCGGACAGGATGCAAATCCAGGAGATCCATGTTATAGTGGATTCTATGGTGTAACACTTGACTTCACTTTCAACCTTGTTGTGCCGGCCTGTACGCCTCCTGCTTTTGATACAGCAGACGTATCACCTGATTGCGACAACAACCAGTTCTTTATTGACGTCAACGTAACTGATTTGGGAAGTGGTGCGCCTGTATTGACAGACGGCACGAACAACTATCCTGTGACTACCACAGGTACCGTACAGGCTGGTCCATATCCTAACGGTGCTTCGGTTACCCTGAACATTCTGCACGGCTCGGATGTCGTATGTGATATTCCTGTTGGAACGTTTACATATGCATGTCCTCCAATGAACGATATGGTTTGTCAGGCTATGGAACTCGTCGTAGACGTTACTTCTGCGGGCGACGCCTACACGCTTGCTGCGGCTACCGGAGAAACTGGTGAGCCAACAGGTTCTTGTTTCAACGCAGGTATCAACGGTTCAGTGTGGTTCACATTCGTCGCGCCGGCTTCGGGCGAAGTTCGTGTAACGACAGATATCGCCGGTGGAACATGCGAAGATACTGAGATTGCGGTGTATGCCGGTGACGGAGCTGATTGTGGCGACATGTCGTCGTTGGGAGCTGCCCTTGCCTGTAGCCAGGATGAAGGAACCATTGTAAACTACAACTCCTTTATCGACTTTGCCGGAGCTAATGCGCTTACGCCAGGTTCAACGTACTATGTACAAGTAGACCGTTGGGGAACTGCTCCCGCAGGTACATTCGGTATCAACATTGTAGATCTGAACCCACTGAATACCGGTTCGTTCGTTGAGGGCGCGTTTGTTGCCTATCCGAACCCTGTAGCAAATGAGTTCAATATCTCCTATGCGAAGCCAATTACAAATGTTTCTGTGGTTAACCTACTGGGCCAAACTGTAATTTCAACTTCACCTAATGCTGTATCCGCAAAAGTAGACATGAGTCCTCTTTCAGCTGGAACCTACATCGTGAAAGTGACAGTTGACCAGATTGTGAAAACCATCAAGGTGATCAAAGAATAACGATAGACTTTTGTCTACAAGTAAAAGGCCGTCAAACTGACGGCCTTTTTTTGTTCATCACTTTTTTGTTAGATACCAAGGCCTGTTTGTTTTAACATTATGGTTTTGTTGGCCTTTTGTGATATTTTCTTATTTTCGTGTACTTAAACAAAAGTTTTTTTAAATGAGAAAAATTTACACTTTACTTGCGCTTCTTCTTGCTTCGGCTGGAGGTTTTGCTCAGGTACTTAACCAATCGGCTAACTGGCCGAATGCCGAGTGGACCATAACGGGAAGTTATGCGACCACTGCCGCTGCCTTCGAAGCGGACCCCACCGTGACGGCGAACTTCGCTTTTGACGACGACGACGCGGCGAGTGGTCATGAAGACAACATCGCAGCGGAGTCGCCCACGATCGATCTGACACCTGCTTTCAATGCAGGTGAATACGGAATTGAGGTATCTGTACAGTATGGTTACCGTTACTTGGCTAATGATAAGCTGATTTTCCAGTATTGGGATGCAGATGCTGCTACCTGGGTAGACTGGGGAACCACACTTCCGAATAACAGCACCACGATAAACGACAATTTCTGTACGATTCCAAAGACCCTTTTCTCAACAGGAGCATTGAATATCCAACAGTTCAGTGCCAACCAGCTTGCCAACTTCAAGTATAGGATTTCATACGACGACAATCCTAACGGCACCGACTGGAACTATGGCTTCTGCTTTGACTCGCCTACCATTATCTCCATAGCCTGTTTCGCTCCGACAGAGGTAGCGGCGTCCAATGTGTTGGGACAGTCGGCGGACATCACCTGGACCGGTGTAGGTACTTTTGAATACGTACTTGACCAGGACGCAGCCGATCCTGCATCCGGAACTACTACAACGAATACGTCCTATTCTGCATCAGGATTGGATTTTTCTACTACGTATTATTTCCACATTCGCACCGTTTGTTCAGGATCGAACAGCCCTTGGGTGACCATCCAGTTTATGACGGGTGTGGAGAACGACGTCTGTGCTTCTGCCATTAGCCTCGATAATATGACGTCTCCGATGTCAGGAACAACTGTAGGAGCGCTGAACGATAACCTTACTACATGTACGACGGCGAACACGCAACGTGACGTCTTCTATTCTATTTCCGTTCCGAGCGGCTCGACGCTGACTATGAGCCAGACCAACGATTACGATTCAACTGTTACTGTTTTTTACGGAGATTGTGATAACCGTACACAGATAACGTGTTTCGACGATCCGGATGAACAGGTGGTAACATGGGCCAATGATACGGGCTCTGACCAAATCGTATATTGGATACAGGATGGCTATGGCAATGGAACCACAGGTGCCGGAGGTAACTTCACCCTTACATGGTCGGTTATTGCGTGTACGAATGCATCGGCTACCTACACTGTGGTTTCTGATTGCGATAACAGTGGAGGATTCCTGATTTCGGTAAGTGTTACTGACCTCGGGTCTGCATCTTCGCTGACCGCATCCGACGACCAGAACAGTGCCACACAAGCTATTACCGCGACAGGTGATTACGCCTTTGGTCCGTATACCAACGGAACAAACGTTGTCATTTCGCTTACAAACGACCAGGACAGTAGCTGCGCAATCTCAAGTGCAGCGTTGACACAGGCGGCATGTCCTCCTGCCAATGATACTTGTTTCACCGCCACCAGCCTTGACGCACTGACTTCACCTCTGGACGGAACAACCGAGGCCGCGATGAACGATAATGCGGCCAATTGTGGTGCAGCAAACCTGCAACGCGATGTCTATTATTCCATTACGGTTCCAAGCGGTTCAACTTTAACTATTGGGCAGACGGTCAACAACTACGACTCAACCGTAACCGTGTTTTACGGTGATTGTGACAACCGTACCGAAATTTCCTGCTTTGACGACCCGGATATCCAGAATGTGGTGTGGGCCAACGATACAGGTTCGGACCAGGTTGTATACTGGATTCAGGATGGTTACGGAAATGCAAACCAAAACGCTGGTGGCACCTTCACCCTCGAGTGGCAGGTAGTGGCCTGTACAAATGCTACGGCGACCTTTACTACCGTCAGTGACTGCGATAACAGCGGAGGATTCCTTGTGTCTGTTGACGTTACTGATCTTGGATCGGCTACTTCCCTTACCGCTTCTGACGACCAAAACAGTGCAACCCAGACGGTGTCGTCGGCTGGACAATATACTTTCGGTCCCTACGCGAACGGCACGACTGTGGTGATCACCCTGACGAATGATCAGGATGGTAGCTGCTTCGTGAATAGCGCAGCAATTACGCAAACGGTTTGTCCTCCTGCTAATGACAATTGCGAGAACCCAACCCAACTTACGGTAAACGAAGATTTCGCTTGCGGAACCGTTACGGCCGGTACACTTAGCGGTGCTACAGCTTCTCAGGTATCTGACAACGGTGCCGGTAATCCGGATGATGATGTGTGGTTCAGTTTCGTTGCTACAAATAGCACGCACACTGTTTCCCTGCTGAATGTGGCGGGTACGCCAACTGATCTCGTGCACGAAGTGCTGTCAGGTGATTGTTCTTCGCTTACGAGCCTGTCACTGTCTGACCCGAATAACAGCTCGCTCAACGGCTTAACACCAGGTGAAACGTATTACGTTCGTGTATTCAGTTATGCTACAGGTGGTACACCCAATACTACTTTCAATGTCTGTATCGGAACACCACCACCACCACCTGCTAATGATGAGTGTGACGGTGCCATCGCACTGACCGTGAATGACGATTTCAACTGTGGTGTTGTTACGCCTGGAACACTCGGCAGTGCTACCGCGTCTCCGGTTTCAGACAACGGCGTCGGAAATCCTGATGATGATGTTTGGTTCAGCTTCGTAGCGACCAATACCACCCACCGCGTCTCTATTCTCAACGTAACGGGAACACCTACCGACATGGCACATGAGGTAATGTCGGGTGATTGTAGTTCACTTACAAGTATTCTCGTAAGCGATCCGAACAACAGTAACCCATCTGGACTGACTCCAGGTGAAACGTATTATGTTCGCGTATTCAGTTATGCAACGGGTGGCACACCGACCACTTCATTCAACGTATGTATCGGAACGCCTCCACCACCGCCTGCTAACGATGACTGTACAGGTGCAGTTGCCATGACGGCAGGTACTGATTTTGCATCAGGCTCTATGGAGACCTCGACGGGAGGAGCAACGAGCACCGGCGGTGTTCCAGCTCCGGGTTGTGGTAACTTCCTTGGTGGTGACGTATGGTATACTGTGGAAGTTCCTAGCACCGGTAACCTGACCGTAGAGACAGGGCCGGCACAAGGTGTCACGACATTCGATTCAGCTATTGCGCTTTATTCAGGTGATTGCGGAAGTATGACGCTGATCAGCTGCGATGACGACGGTGCGGCTACCGATGCCTTCTCGAAACTCGCACTGACCAACCGTACACCGGGCGAAGTGATTTACATCCGTGTTTGGGAATATGGCAATGACAACGTAGCGCCATTCTCTCTTTCAGCGTATGACGCCACGCTTTCTGCTCCTGGTTTTGATTCCGATAATTTCCGTGCTTATCCGAACCCGGTTACAACTGTCCTGAACCTGTCGTACACGAAAAACATCTCAGATGTAGCCGTGTTCAACCTGTTAGGACAACAAGTGATGGCAAAAACGGTTAGCGCTACCGCTACACAGCTTGATATGACGCCACTGTCAGCCGGAACCTACCTGGTGAAAGTGACCGTCGATGGAGCGGTGAAAACGATCAAAGTAGTAAAGCAGTAACCTTCGGATTACACCCACTTTTCAAAAGCCATCCTTCGGGATGGCTTTTTCTTTTGGACGCAGCACCGTATCTTTGTTAAAACAACAGGATGTATTTTTCACTCGTAGTTCCCGTATACAACCGGCCTGAGGAAACCCGCGAGTTGCTCGAAAGCCTGGCGGCATCAGACTACGACAAGCCGTTTGAGGTCGTTATTGTGGAAGACGGTTCAACCCTTCGATCTGATGAGGTGGTA
>DATGXZ010000236.1:0-2325 GCA_035298445.1 Flavobacterium sp. | reverse complement strand
CATGAAGGCACCGGAAGGCATCTCAAGATCGAGTCCACCTTTTGCTGCCGCCAGACCGTCATACGTCGCGACCCAATCCGACATCACGATCCCGTCAAATCCCCACATCGTCTTCAATACCTGGTTGTTCAGGTAGTCGTTTTGGGTGGCATGGATGCCGTTGATCAGATTGTAGCTATCCATCACGGCGCCCACTTCGCCTTCCTGCACCGCCATACGGAACGCAGGCAGGTAGAGTTCATGTAAGGTCCGTTCATCGATATCCGAACTCACATTGTTTCGGTCCCACTCCTGGTTGTTGGCAGCAAAGTGCTTCACCGTTGCGACTACTTTCTTGCTTTGCACGCCCCGGATGTAGGCGGCGGCTATTTTCCCGGCTAAAAACGGGTCTTCTCCGAGGTATTCAAAATTGCGCCCGTTCATCGGCGCCCGGTATAAGTTCACGCCGGGTCCCAACAGGATGTGCACGCCCCGTTGGCGGGAATCGTTGCCCAGAGCTTCTCCAAGACGTCGGGCGAGTTCGGTATCCCAGGTCGCTGCGGTCAGTATAGAAGCCGGATAAGCCGTTGTGGGGCCGTAGTTGCGCACACCTACCGGGCCGTCGCTCATCTTGATTTTGGGCAGGCCGAGTCGCTCGATACCGCGTATGTAAAAGTCGTCCTGGCCGCCGATGTAGTCGATTTTTTCTTCAAGGGTCATCCGCGACAACAGGTCGTTTACGCGGTCATCGACAGGGGCCTTCGGATTTTTATAGGTTTGGGAAAACGACACCGAAACGGCGCCAAAAAACAGAAACGGTAAAAAGAAACGTGTCATGTACGGAAGTTGTTTCCGTAAAGATACTAAAGTCGCCGATGTGTGAAAATGCTATCGCTCTTCAATGAGGAAATAGGTCGTGGTCATCTTCACAACTTTCAATACGGCCAACAGCAACAAGGAAAGCAACGTGAAAGCAATCAGCGGGATGTTGGGCGCCCATACATCAGTGATGGCCTGTCCGGTAAGGTCAAAAATGAGGAATACGACAAAAATAGACGCCAATCCATTCTTTTCATTGATGAACACTTTCTTCCAACTGAACAACACGGTGTTGGGGCGGAATTGCGACAAGGCAGGAATGAACGCCGGAGTTTTCGCAGCCCAATCCGTAAAGGTAGTGCCAAACTTGGCACGGAGGAATTGTTCTTCGGTAAACATAATGCGCTCGTAATACAGCCAGTAAAAAAGGCAGAAGGAAGCGACGAACCAAAAATGGGCAGTGAGTAGTGCGGGCCCGAGCCAAATCAGGAAGTTCCCCAGGTAAAGTGGGTGCCGCACGGTGGCGTAAATGCCGGAGGTATTCAGGGTATCGGCGATCTGTTCTTCGCGGTTGCGTCCGGAGGTGCGTACCGGTGTGTGCCCAACCGTGTAAATCCGAACGAAAAGCCCCAGCAGACTGATTACGACGCATCCCCAAAAATAGGGGCGTGCCGCTTCGTCCCCGAGGAAAAAAGGAACATCATACGCCAGATCGTAGAGGTAAAGTCCGAGCCCGATCAACAGAAACAGCATCGGGAATTGCCCGCGACGCCTGAACAACCAATTTCCCTGCTGTTCGAATTCTTCCAGTAAAGCCATGCCAATAATTTGGGGCCAAAAATACGGTATTCTGTCCAAACGCCGACGCGTATCCCGGATTATGTCGGCAACCCAGTCGCCGTTTTTGCTTCCAAAGCACTATTTTTGCAGCACAACACAACACCATGTACAAACTACTGCTTCGGCCGGTCTTCTTCTGGTTTGACCCGGAAAAAATTCATTATTTCACCTTCTCGCTGATTCGTTTTATGTGCCGTATTCCCGGCATGCCGGCCTTGTTCCGGAGGCTATACAAAATAAATGACAAGCGACTGGAACGGCAGGTGTTCGGACTCACGTTCCCCAATCCCGTGGGTTTGGCTGCGGGTTTTGATAAGGATGCCAAGTGTTTTCAGGAATTATCGCATTTTGGATTTGGCTTCATCGAAATCGGGACGCTTACCCCTAAACCACAGGACGGCAATCCGAAACCGCGGTTGTTTCGGTTACCCGATGATGGTGGACTCATCAACCGGATGGGTTTCAACAACGGTGGCGTGGAGGCGGCCGTCGCCCGTCTTCGCAAAAACAAAGGGGTGCTGATTGGCGGAAACATCGGAAAGAATAAAGTAACCCCGAATGAAGAAGCGGTTTCCGATTACTTGTATTGCTTTGACGCGCTGGTCGATTACGTCGATTATTTCGTCGTGAACGTAAGCTCGCCGAATACCCCGAATCTTCGGGCATTGCAGGAAAAAGAACCGTTGA
>DATGXZ010000235.1:0-2357 GCA_035298445.1 Flavobacterium sp. | reverse complement strand
CATGGGACTTTTGATAGTAGATTGAAATGGCTCTTCAGGCGTATTTCGATTTTATAAGACAAACTTTATGCAAGTTTAATAAATTGGTCTTCGAGTTTAACATTGAAGTTGATTTCCGCTTTCAGGGCTTTGAAGACTTTCATTATCGTATCAATCGTCGCACTGTTGGCACTACTCTCCAATTTTGAAATTTGGGCTTTCTGTACGCCTACCAGTCGTCCGAGTTCTTCCTGTGTCAGGTTTCTTTCCTGTCGGACGGATTTAATCATTTTTCCCAGGACATCCATACGAAGTTCATATTCGTATTCGTCGCGCGCGGGTGTCCCAACCGGTCCGACATACCTGTCTTTCATTTCACCAAGTGAATAGGTCTTTACTTCTTTCGCTGCCATATGAGTACTTATTTACTTCGGTTAAGATAGTTGTTTCGGAGTCGTACCGCCCGATCGATTTCGCTGATGGGAACTTTATCGACTTTTTTAATAAAACCATGCGTCGCAACAACCAATGTTTTTTTGTGGTCGTTCTTGTCCCAAAATGCCAAAAGTCTGACCTGTATTCCGGCGTACTTCGTCCGAAACTCCCATATGTCTTTTTGCAGTTTCTTGAAGATCCTGGGATCATTTGTTTGCTCAGCCAGATCAATGTTGTAAAGCACTTTTCTAACTGTCTTTTCATCCAATCCAGACAGGAAATTTGCCGCTTCCTCCAGGAATACTGTCTCAAAAAATCGCATACCGGCTGATAACTATAACAGGGCAAAGATAGGAATGTTTCTAAAAATAGAAACAACGATTATTGGTTTAATCTGTCCACCTTTTCGATTCTACCTCTTTTTGCTATGCCTACTTTATCAGGAAGTCCTTTAATTCTTCATACGTCGCAATCGACGTTTTTACCTTTTCCTTTCCGAGCACCGCACGGATTTGCTCCGGATAAGGTAACGTAATACCCAATGTCGGTTCTACCGTTTCCGGGAATTTGATCGGGTGCGCCGTTTCCAAAAATACACCGATTCCGTCAAATTTTGAAAGGGCTTCTTTCACTCCGAGATACCCCACCGCACCATGCGGTTCTGCGACATACCCACTTTGATCGTAAATCGTCCGGATGGCGTCAAGTGTGGTCGCATCGGAAAAGGCATACGAAGCGAAGTCGGCTTCGAAACGCGAAAGATCATGGCCATATAATTCCTGAATGCGAATGAAATTACTGGGGTTGCCCACATCCATTGCATTTGAAATCGTCGCGATAGACGGACGGGCTTCATACTGCCCCGTTTCCATAAAACGCGGTACCGTATCATTCACATTGGTCGCCGCTACGAACCGGGCAATCGGGAGGCTCATCCGTTTCGCCATGATACCCGCGCAAATGTTGCCGAAGTTGCCACTCGGACACGCCACGACGAGCGGTTTTCCCAGCTTTTTCAATTCGCGATACGCAATGAAATAATAGAACATCTGCGGCAACCAACGCGCCACATTGATCGAATTGGCCGAAGTGAGATGGCACGACGCCAGTTCCGGGTCGAGGAAGGCTTGTTTGACCATATCTTGGCAATCGTCGAAGACACCGTCTACTTCCAACGCGCGGATGTTCTGGCCGAGTGTGGTCAATTGCCGTTCCTGCACGTCGCTGACTTTGCCCGAAGGGTAGAGGATAACGACATCTACGCCCGGCACGCCCAGAAAACCGCTGGCTACGGCGCCTCCGGTATCGCCCGACGTTGCCACCAACACGGTGTTGTGCTGTTCCGGCTTGTTCCGGTTGAAATAGCCGAGGCAACGTGCCATAAAACGCGCGCCGACGTCTTTGAACGCCATCGTGGGGCCGTGAAAGAGTTCAAGCGAGAAGATGTCCTTTTCGACTTCCACCAACGGAAAACCAAAACAAAGCGTTTCCGTTACAATGCGTCGTAATTCCGTTTCCGGTATGCTGTCGCCCACAAACGGGCGTATGGCTTCGAACGCAATTTCGGCATCCGAGCGTGTTTCGATGGTGTCGAAAAAAGCATCCGGCAATTGCGGAATGTGGCGGGGAAAGTAGAGTCCGCGGTCGGGTGCGAGTCCACGTACCACCGCTTCTTCAAAACGCACATCCGGCGCCGACCCGTTGAGGCTGTAATAGTTCATATCAACTGAGTATTCGAACGCCTTCCGGATTTACCGCCGAAACGTGTATTTCATACGGAAGGCTAATGATGTCATATATAGTGCAAAGGGCATCGGCCACACGTTCAGCCGTTTCGCGACCCCGGCTGAGCGCGAATACCGACGGACCTGAACCCGAAATGCCGCTTCCCAGCGCCCCGGCTTTCTTCGCCGCCTGTTTCAGTGTGTCAAAACCCGGTATCA
>DATGXZ010000234.1:0-2262 GCA_035298445.1 Flavobacterium sp. | reverse complement strand
GCCGTGAGGCCTGTGGCGAGGAACAAGGTGCACAGCAACGTCAGGTAGCGTTTCATGAAAATGGTTTTGGTAAAAATAACGAAGATGGACGGACGTTTGCAGACAGAAACCGTAAATTTGTTACATCCCATGTTGCGCCACGCCTCCCACCGTTATGTCGATAACTTCCGCGGATTTTCCCGCGAGATCTGGATTTTGGCCGGCATCACCTTCGTCAACCGGGCGGGTGCGATGGTTATCCCCTTCCTTTCCAAATACCTCCACGAGGACCTGCATTTCTCTTTGTCGGATGTTGGTACCGTGATGATGGCCTTTGGCGCGGGTTCGCTGTTGGGCTCGTTTATCGGGGGACGCCTCGCCGACCGCATTGGATTCTATAAAGTGATGGTGTTCAGCTTGTTCACGAACGGCCTTTTGTTGTTTGCGTTGGAACGGATCCATTCGTTTACCGGACTCTGCATCGGCATTTTCCTTACCATGACCGTAGCCGATATGTTCCGCCCTGCCATGTTCGTTTCCGTCGCTTCATATGCCACTCCGGAAACCCGGACGCGGGCTTTTTCCCTCGTGCGACTTGCGGTGAACCTGGGTTTTGCAGCTGGGCCCGCGCTGGGTGGACTCCTCATCCTGGGGATTGGTTATTCGGGATTGTTCTGGGTGGATGGGGCCACCTGTATCCTTGCGATTACGGTCTTTGCCCTGCTGGTGAAAGAGCGAAATGCCGATCCGAAGTCGCAGGTGGTCATACCCGAACACGTAGGCCGCACGCCCTGGAACGACCGGGTGTATTGGCTGTTCCTGTTCGTCAGTTTCCTGGGGGCGTTGGTGTTCTTCCAAATCCTCTCGACCTTTCCGATCTATACACGCGACGGGTTTGGGTTTACGGAATTCGAAACCGGATTGCTGATGACGCTCAATGGCCTCCTTGTATTTCTCTGCGAAATGCCCATCGTCGGGTTCTTCGAGCGCAAACACGTCGACCGCCTGAAGGTAATGCTGTGGGGGATGCTGGTGCTGGCGTTCGGCTATGTGGCCTTATGGGTCGGCGGACCCTACGGCGTACTTATAGTATATACCGTCGCGATGAGTTATGGCGAGATGTTCCTGTTCCCGTTCAGCAATTCGTTTGCGAACCATCGGGCGCCGGCGCATGTGAAAGGCGCGTATATGGCCTTGTTTACGATGACGTTCAGCTTCGCCCACATCGTCGGGGCAAAACTCGGGCTGGAAACGGTGGAACGATTCGGTTATACCGCGAACTGGGCCCTTATGAGCGCGCTGGCGCTATTGGGCGCGGGCTGCTGCCTGTTGCTGCAGCGTCGTATCCAGCAAGGGGAGTGATTACTTCTTCTTTGCTACGACGTATTTCCCTTGTTTTGGATCGTATGACAGGCGGTCACTGCGTCCTTTATTGGTTAGGGTGACATCGCCGTCGGGCAGGAGTTTGCATTCGGAACCTTCCGACCGGATTTTCTCTACGGTTTTAGTGGCTTCCGTTCCGCCTAATGACACAATCTCGGAAATGTTGGTCGTGCTTTGCGTATTCTCAAGCACTGCGGTTTTCGACACCGGGTCGAAGATGCGGGTTTGCACCTTTACGGCTTTTTCCGTGCGCTTGTCGGCCTTTGTGACCGTATTCTCCTTCCAACTGACCGCGATGAGCTTCACCCCTTTTGCCGTGAATTCGGTGAGGGTAATCTCTGTCGGCTCCGCTGCCTTTGGTTCGAACTGGCCGAGTGACAGCGTGTCTTTGGTCGGGCCCGACAACACATAAAAACGCGTGCCGGTTTTGGTCGGGAACCATTCGGCAGTAGAAGAAGCCGCCGTGGCGAGTGTCTTCTTGGCGGGTTTCGGGGCCACAGCTTTCTTTTTCTTTTGGGCGGAGACTGTCAGGGAGCAAACAGACAGCAGTAGTACGGCAAGATATTTAACAGACATCGGTTGTTTTTTCCACAAGGTAAAAAATAATTCCCGTTGGTTTTTGCTGCGGACTGACCGGACGGGAAATTTAACGAACGGGCATAAAAAAAGCGGACCTTACGATCCGCTCTTCCTATAACTAAGTGGGCATTATTTCACTTCTTCGTAGTCGACGTCCTGAACAGAGCCGCCTTCGTCTTGTGGCTGTGCCTCCTGTGGCTGTGGCTCGCCCTGTGCGCCGCCTTGCTGGTACATGGCTTCGGTAGCCGTTTTCCAGGCTGCATTGATTTTGTCGAGGGCCGGTTGAATGGCATCCAGGTCTTGCGACGCATGGGCTGCTTT
>DATGXZ010000233.1:0-22620 GCA_035298445.1 Flavobacterium sp. | reverse complement strand
AGATACTATTTCTAAATGAGAAAAGACAGCTGCTCGCGTTACGAGGTGGTTAATAATCAACGAAATCGATGTAGTTTTGGTGATTTCGTGTTATTTTAAGTTAATTCTATTCTGTAAAGCAAAATAGCCCCGTTGGGAGGCTTTCTCCTCGGCTTTTTTCTTCGAAACGGCCCGCGCTTTGGCGACCACTTTTCCGTCAATCGACAGTTTCACACCGAAAAGACGCTCGCCCGTACTGTTGTTGTCTTCGAACACGTCATAATAGAAGGTCTTCTTCTCTTTCTGGCACCACTCGATCAGCAGGCTTTTATAACTGATGACCTTTCCTTCTAGCCGCGCGATATCGACATATGGGATGATTACCCGTTGGTGGATGAAGGATTCGCAATGGGCGTAGTCGTGATCAAGATAAATGGCGCCGATAAGGGCTTCGAACAGGTTGCCATGGATGTTGTCACCAAAATGCTGGGGCAACACCTTGCTTTCTACAAACCGGATCAGGCCCAGGTCGCGCCCCAATTCGTTGAGGTGTTCGCGACTCACGATCTTCGACCGCATTTTCGTGAGGTAGCCCTCGTCTCCGGCGGGTACTTCGCGATACAGGTGGGCGGCAATCACCGAGCCGAGCATCGCATCCCCTAAAAACTCCAGCCGTTCATAGCTTATTGCATTCCCCTTATCGTCGGTTTTATTGGCCGACCGATGGGTAAACGCCGTACGATAGTGGTCGAGGTTTTGGGGTGGGAAGCCGAGAATCTCCCGGATTTGGTCAAAAAAAATCCCGCCTTCCTTAGGACGGGATTTGGTTACTATTTTCCTCAGAAAGCGCATGTTTCTCAGTCTTCCAGCTTTTTGAAGAGGACGCAGGCGTTGTGTCCGCCAAAACCGAAGGTGTTGCTCATCGCTACCCGGATGTCGCGTTTCTGTGCTTTGTTGAGCGTCAGGTTGAGCGATGGGTCGATGTTTTCGTCCACGACTTCATGGTTAATGGTCGGCGGAATGATGCCGTGTTGCAGTGCAAGGATCGACGCAATCGCTTCGATGGCGCCGGCCGCACCCAAGAGGTGTCCGGTCATCGATTTGGTCGAGTTGATGTTGATGTTCTTCGCGTGTTCACCGAAAACGGCGCTGATCGCCTTCAATTCGGCTACATCGCCCAGTGGTGTTGAAGTGCCGTGCGTGTTGATGTGGTCTACCTCTTCCGGCTTCATGTGGGCGTCGCGCAGGCAGTTCGTCATAACGGCCATGACCCCGATACCGTCCGGATGCGGAGCGGTAAGGTGGTAGGCGTCCGACGACATCCCTCCGCCGCCTACCTCACAGTAGATTTTGGCGCCACGCGCCTTCGCATGTTCGTATTCTTCCAAAACCAATGCACCAGCCCCTTCGCCCAGCACGAATCCGTCGCGCGTCGCATCAAACGGACGCGAAGCGGTTTCCGGACTGTCGTTGCGGGTAGAAAGTGCGTGCATCGAGTTGAAGCCGCCCATACCGGCGATGGTAACGGCTGCTTCAGAGCCTCCTGAAACGATGACGTCACAGATGCCGAGGCGAATGTAGTTGAAAGCGTCAATCAGCGCATTGGCCGAAGACGCACAGGCCGAAACCGTCGTATAGTTAGGCCCCATATAGCCGTTGCGCATCGAAATGTGGGCCGGGGCGATATCCGCGATCATTTTCGGGATAAAGAACGGGTTGAATTTCGGCGTTCCGTCGCCTTTGGCGTAATAGATGACTTCTTCCTGGAAGGTCTCGAGTCCGCCGATACCGGCGCCCCAAATCACGCCGATGCGGTATTTGTCTGAATTCTCGAGTGTGATGCCGGCATCTTTGATCGCTTCATCACTGGCGGCGATGGCGTATTGTGCAAATTTGTCGAGGCGACGTGCCTCCTTGCGGTCCATATACTGGCCTATATCGAACCCTTTCACCTCACAGGCGAACTTGGTTTTGTGCTTCTCCGTGTCGTAATAGGTGATTGGCGCGGCGCCGCTTCTGCCGTTCACCAGCCCGTCCCAATATTCCTCGATAGAGTTTCCTATCGGGGTAAGGGCACCAAGGCCCGTGACGACTACCCTTCGTAATGACATACGTCCGTGTTTTTGTTTAGAAAAGAATAATACCTACTGACTTCCATGTAAACATAAAAAAACGGTAGGTATTACGTATAAGGATGATTGAGGAACAATCGGTATGTACAAAAAGTAAGCACCCGTCACGCGGGGTAACGGGTGCTTTGGTATTATTTCTTCGCCTCTTCGATGTAAGAGATTGCCTGTCCTACAGTAGCGATGTTTTCGGCTTGATCGTCAGGGATCTGGATGTCGAATTCTTTTTCGAACTCCATGATAAGTTCAACGGTATCCAGTGAATCAGCCCCCAGATCGTTCGTGAAGCTAGCCTCGTTAACAACTTCGTTTTCGTCAACGCCCAATTTGTCCACGATGATCGCTTTAACTCTTGATGCAATGTCTGACATAATCTTAGTTTTTAAATTTAAATTTGTTGGGCAAAAATAGGAAACTTTCCCTAATTGCCGATTTTTAGTTCCGAAATGTGGATACTAAGGTAGAAAATTAATTTTACAATAACTTTCGATAAACCCGCGAAAATCAGTTTTTTTGCAGCGTTTTCGCCCCTTTTGATGAAGCACATTGTTCTCTTTGCGTCGGGTTCCGGCTCGAATGCCGCCAACCTCATCCGGCACTTCCACGGCACCAAATTGGCGCGGATCGCGGCGGTGTTTTGCAACAATCCCGCAGCGGGCGTCATCGCACGTGCTGAGGCGTTGGGTGTTCCGGTAGTGCTTTTCACGCGTGAAGAGCTGGCGGGTGAGTCGGTTTTGTTGAAACTACAGACCTTCCGGCCCGACCTCATTGTGTTGGCCGGCTTCCTGCTGAAGTTCCCCGATCACCTCATCGAAGCGTTTCCCGGGGTGATCGTCAACATCCATCCTGCACTGTTGCCAAAATACGGCGGCAAGGGGATGTATGGGATGCATGTGCACCGGGCCGTACTCGAAAACAACGAAACCGAAACCGGTATCACCGTCCATTATGTCGACGGGCACTATGACAACGGAGACGTCATCGCGCAACACCGTGTGAACGTAGCCGATTGCGCTTCCGCGGAAGCGATCGCCGAAAAGGTGCAGGCCCTTGAACAGGCGCATTTCCCGGCCATCGTCGAGCGACTTTTATCCTGATTCGTTCCATCCAATACCCTTCCCTTCCATGCATACCGTACATCTTTATACCGACGGCGCCGCCAAAGGCAACCCCGGACCCGGCGGCTACGGCGTGGTGCTGGAACAGGTGGGTACCGGCTACCGAAAGGAATTCTACGAGGGCTTCCGGCTGACGACCAACAACCGAATGGAGCTGCTGGCGGTGATTGTCGGACTCGAAAAACTAAAAAATCCGGGGACGGCCGTACTCGTGGTGTCAGACTCGAAATATGTGGTCGATGCCGTCGAAAAGAGGTGGGTGATGGGTTGGGAAAAGAAAGGATTCGCCGGCAAGAAGAACCCTGACCTCTGGCGTCGTTTCCTGAAAATCTACCGCCAACACAAGGTCGACTTCAAATGGATCAAAGGCCATAACAACCACCCGCAAAACGAGCGCTGCGACCAATTGGCGGTCATGGCGTCGCAACTGCCGCAGTTGTCGGTTGATTTTTTCTATGAACAGGAAACGGGAGGCGGTTTACTTCCATAAAAAAAGCCGCGTCTCAGACACGGCTTTCATTTTGATAATCGGTTTTTAGCAAAACTCGTCGAACGCCTCTTTCAGGTTCTCTGCAATCATCTCGGCGGGGCGGCCTTCGATGTGGTGACGCTCGAGCATGTGCACGAGTTCACCGTCTTTGAACAGCGCCATACTAGGCGACGAAGGCGGGAACGGGAACATGTGCTGGCGTGCTGCATCAACGGCTTCACGATCGACACCGGCGAAAACCGTCAGCAACTGATCGGGTTTCTTTGCGTTGTCAAGACTCATACGGGCGCCCGGACGGGCATTGCGGGCCGCGCATCCGCAAACCGAATTTACGACCACCAACGTGGTGCCCGGCTGCGACAGGGCCGCTTCAACGGCGTCGGCGGAATATGCTTCCTGGAAACCCACTGCCACTAACTCGTCGCGCATGGGTTTTACCATTTCTTCTGGGTACATACGATATATATTTAAAGATAAATCACTGCAAAGATACGCATCAAATGGCAAATGCGGTGCACGTGTACACGTCGCGTATCGATGCAAAAACCCTCCCGTTTATTTGGTCGGGAGGGTGTAGGGCTTGCGCCTGTTTTATTGGGAATAGGTGTCCGCACCAAGCAGTTGTTTCTTCAACCTGCGGACTAGCTGCGAAGGATGCTTGTGTAAAGGTAGTATGTGTCGAATACTCGTTCCTTATATCTAATAACGAGTAGTTTACATGATTTTTGTGTCGCTTTCACCGCCTCCACCGGAATTTGTACCTTTGGCGCAAATCCCGTTTATGAATTCGTTTCGCTTCTTTTCGCTCTTCCTATTCGTTCTAACGACGGTATCGGGCCACGCGCAGGTATACCGTTTCAAGGCCAGCAGCTACAGTGTGATCGAGATGCAACCCAACGGAAAATGGGGGAAATGGTCAGAGGCCGTGCAATCAAATGTCGTCATTACCCTCGACGGCAAAAAAGACCGCATCACAATCGATTCAAACGAAATGCAACTCTTCCGGATTGAAGCGTATCTTGAAAAGATCTCAAACGAGACCGACGATATCGTGTCGTTTGACTGCCGCGACAACGAAGGTTCCCTCTGTACCATCCAGATCGTGACGCGCAAAAACCAAAACAACCGCCGGCAGGTCTACGTCAACTACCATGACGTGAAATTCGTTTACAATATCTACGACTAAAGCGGTACCGTAACGCCGAACGCGATGTTGTAGGTGTTGAAACCGGCGTTCGAACTCTGCAGTCCGGCATTGGAGGTGTGGCGGTAATTCGGCCGAAGATCCAATGTAACATCGCCCATCTTGTAAGCCACGCCCAGCGCAAATACGTCGCAGAACGCAAATCCTTTCGACAACCGCTCGGTTTCCGTATCGGTAATCATCGGGCCAACATTCGCCATAAAATACACGTTGAGTCGCTTTGAGAAATGGCGCCGCACAAAAAACGAGCAGTTAAGGATATACTCGTTGATGTCTTTCAGTTTCGTGTATTCTTCCCGTTTCTCTTCATAATTCGGCTCATCGGGCGTCACGAAGTACATATTGAGCAACTGGTGCGTAGCCCGGTTATACTCCGGCTGAAGCGCCACCTGGTATTCCCATCGCGCGCCGGGGTTGAAGCTATAGTAAACCTGCGCCTGGAAGTAGCGGTTGGTATAACTGTAGTCTTTCTGCGGGAACTCATTCCCCACGCCGTAGAGGAGTCCGCCTGACCACCGCCGAACGGGCGTATCCTGCGACCAGGCAGCAAGTGAAAAGGCTAGTAAAAAAAGGAAAAGACGCTGTTTCATGGCAGGATTATCGGGCTAAAGATACGGGTTTGCGCTGAAATCAAATCGTTACCTTTGCCCCGATGGATGCCCGTTACCCAAAAGAAGCCAAACTGAAAAGCCACGACGCAATCGGCCGCCTGTTTACGGAAGGCAAATCCGTGGCGAAGTACCCGTTGCGTCTCGTATATGTGCCGCTTGATGGGGCGGACGGACATCAGGTGGGCGTATCGGTTTCGAAAAAGTACTTCCGGAAAGCCGTCGACCGGAACTATTACAAACGAATCCTTCGCGAAACCTACCGCACCCGAAAAGAATTATTGGCGCCGTTGCACACCTCCTATGCCGTGATGCTGTTCTACCAAACCGCCGATCGTCTTCCGTTTGCGCAGGTCGACGCGCTTATGGACGCGCTGCTGCACAAGTTTGTGGCGGCAACATCCCGTGAAAACCCCGACAACACACACTAAAAATCCGGAAGGTTCGTTATCTTTTAGCCAACTTTCACCTACTTTTTGGTCGTATTGCGTACATTAGTGCGCTTTGTTTTTTTCCACAACGAAATGACTATGACGCGTTCCCGTTTTTTCAGGCGAAGATATATCCTTCCGTTAGCCGCTGCCGGCATTTTTGTCGTAGGGAGTTCTTTCAAGGATGACTTTTTCGAAATCGCCAAACAGCTCGAGATTTTTACCGAAGTCTATAAAGCCGTCAACATGAATTATGTGGACGAGACGAACCCGGGCGAACTGATGGACAAGGCGACGAAAAGTATGCTAGCGGACCTTGATCCGTATACAAACTACTACAACGAGCAGGATGTCCTGAGGTACAAAATCAACAACACCGGGGAATACACCGGTATCGGGGCACTAATGACCCGGAAAGACGGCCACCTCATCGTGCGGGAACCGTATAAAGGAAACGCAGCCGATAAAGCCGGGCTTAAAGCGGGTGATGAGATCGTAAAGGTGAACGACATTGACGTGGTCGATTTCAAAGACGACGGCGCGCAGTTGTTCCGGGGCGGCAAGAACACCAAATTCAACATTACCTATATCCGCCAGGGCAAAACAGCTACTACGCAATTGGTGTTGGGGGAAGAAAGCACGAAAGCCGTTCCGTATTTCGCCAAAATCGATGACAAAACGGGTTACATCGCATTATCGCAGTTCACGCGCACGGCATCGTCAGAAGTGCGGGAAGCCCTCGAAAGCCTCAAAAGCCAGGGAGCCGAACGCATCGTACTCGACCTGCGCGGCAATCCGGGCGGATTGTTGCAGGAAGCGGTGGCCATTTGCGGCTTATTTGTCCCAAAAAATGAAGTGATCGTGACCACCAAATCGAAGGTCGAAAAACACAACAATACCTACCGCACTACCAAAGAGCCTATCGATACGGAAATACCACTGGCCGTGTTGGTCGATGGAAAAAGCGCCTCGGCCTCTGAAATCGTGTCGGGTGCGCTGCAAGACCTTGACCGCGCGGTCATCATCGGTACGCGGAGTTTCGGAAAAGGACTCGTGCAACGCCCGATGGACCTGGTGTATGGTGCACAGGTAAAAGTGACGATTTCGCGCTATTACACGCCTTCCGGACGCTGCATCCAGGCACTTGATTACCGTCACCGGGATGTTGATGGGAAGGCTGTTCGCACCGATGCGACCAAATACAATGCCTTTAAAACACGTAAAGGACGCACGGTCTACGACGGCGGAGGTATCCAGCCGGATGTTGAAGTCGCGAATGGCCAGCAAAGCGCCATCGTGGAAGCCCTCCAAAAGAATGACGGTGTCTTTGACTACGCCACCAAATACTATTACGCCAAACCCAATCCAGGGGAAGCGATTCCGGTTTTGTCGGATGCCGATTATGCCGATTTCCGCCAGTTTGTAAAAGCGAAGAAACTGCAGTACAAAACGGAGACGGAGGTACAACTGCGTCAGGCCCTCGAAACGGCTAAGAAAGAAAAACTGGACGACGCCCTTTCGGCTTCCTATAACCAACTGATTGCGGCGCTTGAAAAAGCCCAGGACGATCAGTTGGGTAAGTTCCAGAAGGAAATCCGAAGCCTTATACTTGAAGAGTTGATCAAGCGCTATCACTACAAGGAAGGTTTGTATAAGTACTACACAACCGCCAACCCGGAAATCAAAAAGGCCACGGAATTGCTCGCTAATTCGGCCGAGTACAACAAAATCCTGAAAAACTAATGCGTCTATTCACCTGGTTGGCCTTGCTCGCCGCTGGATTTCTTCACGCACAGGAAGAGATCGTCCATTCTGTTTATTTCGAAACCAATAAATATACCCTGCGGGAAGAGCAGGCGAAGCAGGTGGTGGCGTTCATCGCACAAACCGACAGTACCCGCATCGAATCCATCCAGATTTTTGGGTATACGGATGATGTGGGGAAAGACGACTATAACAAGAAGCTCTCTACCAATCGTGCGAACGCCATCCGCGACAAACTCATCGACAGCGGCGTCAAAAACAAGATTATCGTAACGATTGAAGGCAAAGGAAAGGTATTGATTGACGACGATATAGTAGATAACCTGCCGGAAGTCCGTTCTAAAAACCGCCGGGTTGACGTGGTGCTCAACATGAAACCACTACCGCCCATCGAATTGCCGGGTTTCTATACCGAGCTGCAGAAAAAACACATTGTAGGTGACCACATTTACCTCGAGAACCTCTTGTTTGAGCGGGGCAGCAGTAAACTTACCGCGAAGTCAAAGGCGGCGCTTGACAAAATCGCCTTGTTCCTGCATCGGCATAAGAATATCGAATTCGAGATACAGGGCCACGTGTGTTGTGTTCCTCCCTACCAACGGGAAGCGATTGATCGCGACACCAAGAAGCGACAGCTTTCCAATAACCGCGCGCAAAGCGTCTACAAATACCTGATTTTCCGTAAAATCGATAAAAAGCGGATGACCTTTAAGGGTTACGGCAACACCGTGCCTTTGGGTAAAGGACAGGAATACGACCGCCGCGTCGAATTCGTCATCACCAAAGCCTAACGCCGCACCATCCGGATGTGAGGGATGTCATCTTCCGGATACACCTCGCCTACAGCCGTAAAGCCGGTATTTTCATAGAACCGCTTGAGATATAATTGGGCAGAAATCGTAACATGCGTCTCCCCAAACCAATCCGCGATTGCCTGTAGTGACGCTTCCATCAACGGATAGCCCCATTTCCGGCTGCGAAACCTCGGGTCGATGACCACCCGTCCGATCGATGCCTCGTCGAAGTAATCACCGGGCCGGAAAAGTCGTGTATACGCTACAATTTCGCCCTCATATTCTCCCAAGACATGCAGCGCCTTCGGGTCTTTCCCGTCAATATCCTGGTAGGCGCAGGTCTGTTCAACGACGAACACTTCCGAGCGTAGTTGCAGTACCCGGTACAATTCCAAAAGCCCTAATTCCTCAAAGGTGCAAACCCGTATTGTCATTCTTTTTCGATGATGCGAAGCGACCGTATACTCGCTTCCAGTTCGTGAACCATATCGCGTTTCTGGGCCGAGGGTGCGTAGCAAAAGCCTTCTACTATAAGGCAACGGCGGCGCTTTCGATCGATAATCGCGTAGTTGATAAAAGGCCCGTTCATAAAGTCGTTCCGTAACTCCCATGTGCCTTTTGTCTCATAGGCGCGGCGGCCGCAAAGGGTGGTCGAAAGGAAATACGGTGCATACGATTCTTCGGTGATCATACGCGAATGGCGGGCCCGACCGTGTATGTACAAACGCCCCACCGAGTCGCGGGCGCGGATGATGTTGCGGGCAATATCGGATCCTTTCTGGATGCTGCGTAGGGGCACTTTGTAAATGAGTATACTCGAACTTCCACTCATCACATCGCGTTTCAGCCACACGAAATTGCGCCGTTTCATGGCATATTTATAGTCGCCCGGAACGGCCAGGGTCACCCCGAATTTCTTCCGGATATGGGTGTCATCGAGTCGATGGGGTTCCATGTTACGGATACTGGCGTTGATTTCACCCGCCTTGAACACACGGATGATACTATCCGCATTCAGTTCCAGCGTGCCGATGATGTCTTCGGGCGTACCCGACAGATGTACGGTGATCTGGGGCGAGGCATACTCGTCATGTTCGATCCGGAAATCGGCTTCTTTCTGTTCTTTTACGATGACCAGGTTGCGGGGGGCGTTCCGGAAATCATCCAGAAAACGGGGGGCGTATTGGTTGATATTGAAGAGCGGTTCTTCCTGGGGCAGTCCGTCAACCGGCGCCGCCAGCTTCTTCCGCAGGCTGTCGCCTACTTCGCCGTTCCAGAGCGGATCGCTCATGACGACAACGAGTGAATTGATATTCCCGGAGGTGTGTCCGTCGTCCTGCGTCTCTTTCGTGCCACAGGCCGTCAAAAAAGCCGCCAGAAGCGCGAATATGAACCAGAAAGGGTGTTGGCGTGTGTCCATAAAAAAAGCGGTTGTTAACCGCTGATTTTAAGTTTCATTCCGGGTTGAAGTTCGTCGCCCTTGATGCCGTTCCAGCGTTTGATATCCGATACCGTCACGCCCGACTTTTTGGCGATGGTGAAAAGCGAGTCGCCTTTCTTCACCAGGTAATGTTTCTGACGTGCCGCATCCTTCTGTGCAGCGGCCACATCGTGTTTCGGGTTTTCCTTTAGGATGAGCAATTTCGATCCGACGGTGATGCTGTTGCCTTCGATGGCATTCCATTCCTGAATCTCAGCAACTGTTACCCCATACTTACGGGCAATTAGGCTCAGGTTATCGCCTTTTTGCACGATGTAGGAAGTCGATGGGACCGCAGGCTCTTGCTTGGCGTTATCCGCTACGATGGCCTCTCCTTTTACTTTCAGGCGGGCGTCGAGCATCACGTTGTTATCCTCGATGTTGTTCCAGGCTTTTAGCTCTGTAACTGTAATACCGAACTTACGCGCAATCGAAGAGAGATTGTCACCTTTCTGCACGACATACACATCTTGTTTTGTTGCGTCTGTCGTTTTAGGTTCGGATGTGGCTACTGTTTTATCGGTTTTCTCCGCTTGTGGCGTCGTCGTCGCTACCGCGGTGTTATCCTCTTTCGCTTCGTCGGTATAAATCCGGAGTGTACGGCCCAGTGGCGCTGAGTTGCTTCGAAGGCGGTTCCACTTCTTCACCTGGGCAATTGACACACCGTATCGTTGCGAAATCTTGCCAAGCGTTTCGCCTCGCCGCACCTTATGATACTGCAGATCGGCTACTGCTGTCTTCGTAGCAGCGCTGTCGCGGGAAGCCAGACGGGCGCTGTCACGCTGTTGTGTGTATTGGTAAAAAGGTCGCTCCCGACGCGCTGCTTCATGCTCTACGTAGGCATAAATCTTGTCTTCGTTGGAGGTGAAGACCCCGATTTTATCGACCGGCAAACGCAGGTAGTGCATTTGGTCGGTATACGCCGGAATGGTATTGAGTTTATAAGATGGGTTCAGCAACTGCAACTGCGAAACCGGCACATCGAGCAAATCCGATAATTGTTTGAAGGTAATCTGGCGGCGCACCGCGACTGTATCAGTTGCAAAGTGCTTGATGATCGCGCGGTTCGGCACGATACCGTGTTCTTTGTGGTAGGTGTAGATATACATCGTCGCCAGGAACGCAGGAACATAACCCTGTGTCTCCTTCGGAAGGTTGCGGCGGATATTCCAGAAATTCTCCTGACCGCCCGAGCGACGGATGGCCTTCGCCACATTCCCCGGACCTGAATTATACGAGGCCAGTACGAGATCCCAATCGCCGAAAATCTTATACATATTACTCATGTAGCGGGCGGCGGCATCACTGGCTTTCAGTGGGTCACTGCGCTCGTCTACATAGCTGTCGATATCGAGGTTGTATTCTTTGCCGGTCTGGTACATGAACTGCCAGAGTCCGGTGGCGCCCACGCGCGACACGGCTTTCGGGTTGAGGGCCGACTCGACAATCGCGAGGTATTTGATTTCGAGTGGTACGTTGTATTTCGCAAGCGATTCCTCAAACACCGGGAAATAGTACTCCGATAGCGCCATAAGGCGTTCGTAGGCTTTTTTGCGGTTTTTCAGGAAGGATTTGATCAGGTTTTCGAGCGCCGGGTTGTATTCGATATTGAAAGGCGACTTCGCGTCCATTTCCTTCAGGCGCTTCTTCAGCAATTCGGTCGAAAGTTCGTAATCGACTTTCTCGTCGAGGTTGATGTTGCGGATATCATTTGACAGCTCGGTATAGAGATCACTGTTCGCCAACTCGTTCATCCAGAGGCTGTCGACGCAGGTAGCAATCTTATGCTCGACAAAGGTGGCTTTGATCGAATCGAGATAGGAAATCTTAGGCTGTTGGGGTTGTACTTCAGGGGTTGACTCGCCTCCCTGGGCAAAGGCCCCGACGGAAAGGGAGAACAGCGCTAAGAAAGAACTTTTTATTCTACTCATAACTAAATGTTACATGTTATTGTGAAGCAAAGAGTTACGTCTTTTGCAAACATAACAGTAAATAACTGCAAAACCTGACGTTTATTGTTAAATATGCAATCTTTACTCCTGGATGGCTGCGATTCCCGGAAGGGTTCTTCCTTCCAGCATCTCCAACATCGCACCGCCGCCGGTAGAGACATAGCTCATTTTGGGCTCCAGTCCGAACTGCTTCACGGCCGAAACCGAGTCGCCTCCTCCCACCAGGGAGAAAGCACCGGAACGGGTCGCTTCGGCAATATCATTCCCTAGCGAAATGGTGCCGTGTGAGAAGTTTTCCATTTCGAAAACCCCCAACGGACCGTTCCAAAGGATGGTTTTCGAGGCGAGAATTACCTCGCGGAAGCGCTTCAGTGATTCCGGACCCGCGTCGAGCCCCTGCCAACCGTCCGGAATGGCATTTACGGCTACGACCTGCGTCTGCGCGTTGTTGTCGAAGGCATCTGCCGCCACGACATCGACCGGCAAGTGCACCTGCACCCCGCGTTCTTTCGCTTTCGCGAGAATCTCAAGGGCCAGTTCCTGCTTGTCGTCTTCACAAATCGAATCGCCTATACGGCCGCCCTGCGCCTTGATGAAGGTGTAGGTCATACCGCCGCCGATGATCATGTGGTCGATTTTATCCAGTATGTTCTCAATGACCGTGATCTTGGAAGATACTTTGGATCCGCCCAACACGGCTGTAACCGGTTTTTCGGAATTCTTCAACACTTTTTCCAAGGCCTCGATCTCTTTCGCAAGAAGCGTGCCGAACATTTTCGCATCCGGAAAAAACTTCGCGATGATGGTAGTCGAAGCATGGGCGCGGTGGGCCGTTCCGAAGGCGTCATTCACATACACATCCCCGTAGGAGGCCAACTCCTTCGCAAAGCCTTCGTCTCCTGCTTCTTCTTCTTTGTAAAAACGGAGGTTCTCCAGCAAAAGCACTTCGCCCGGCTGAAGCGCCTCCGCAGCCGATTGGGCTACAGACCCGCGGGAATCGTCTACAAAACGCACGTCGCGACCCAGTACTTCCTCTGTTTTTTTCACGATGTGACGAAGCGAATACTTGTCTTCTTTCCCTTTCGGACGACCGAGGTGTGACATCAGGATTACGCTTCCGCCGTCCGCCAGTATCTTGTCGATGGTGGGTTTCGCGGCTTCGATCCGAGTGGCATCGGTGACGTTGAACTGCTCATCGAGTGGTACATTAAAATCGACGCGGATCAGCGCCTTCTTTCCCTTGAAATCAAAATCCTGGATCGTCTTCATGTCGCGTTTTTGCTGGTTTTTTTTAGAATTCACAAATATAGGCTTTTTTGCGGAAGGGAAAACCGGCTCTATACCAACAGAAAAAGGCCGCAATGGTAGTCGCGGCCTTCTCCGAAAAATAATCTAAATCAATCTACTACTATCGTTAGTGGCGTTACGCCGATCTGTTGTATAGGGGCTGGACGCTTCGGCATGCCGCAACTCACTCCGGCATGCCTGAACCGCCCGATGGTGCCTGAGTGCCACAGGACGTCCATCCGATGATACAAAGAAACAGCGGTTTGGGAACGTGTGGAATTTTTTGAGGTAAACAGGAAAAAACGCGCGGTAAACGCGGGGTTTTTGCTATTCGAGGGCATGTATCGCGGCCAGAAACTCCTTTTCGTAGCTCGCGCTGATCGGGATTTCGGCCTCGCCGATGAATACGGTTTTGTTCCGGATTCGGGTGATTTTGGCCAGTGGTACAATGAACGATCTGTGTACGCGGAAGAAGCCCGCCGCCGGTAGTTTTTCCAGGATCGCCTTCATGGTCATCCGTGCGACGACCGTCCGTTGTCCGGCGATATGAATTTTCAGGTAGTCGTCGAGTCCTTCCACAAACAAGATATCCGCAATCGGGATTTTTTGCAGGCTGTAATCCGCACGGATGAAGAGGTAATTCGCCGCAGCGTTTTGGTTTTCGAGTTCGTGTTGTTCCCGCACGCGCTCCATCGAGGCGGAGAAACGGTCGAAGGAAAAGGGTTTTAGCAGATAGTCGGTCGCGCGGAGGTTGAATCCTTCCACGGCATATTCCGAATAAGCCGTCGTGAACACCACCATGATCTTGTGGGGAAGCTTCTTGTGGAAGTCGATGCCCGTAATGGACGGCATGTTAATGTCGAGGAACAACAGGTCAACCGGATATTTGCGCAGGTATTTCAGCGCTTCATCCGATTTGGTAAACGTCTTCTGCAGGTCGATGAAGGGCGTTTTCCCGCAGAAATTCTCGAGCACTGCCAGCGCAGGCGGTTCGTCGTCAAGGGCTATGGCTTTGATCATCATATCTGCAAGGTCAACTGGATGGTGTAACTTTCCTCGTCTTCTGTCACCGTCACCTGATGCCGCTCGGCATAGAGCAATTTCAGCCGTTCGAGTGTGTTTTGCATGCCGATTCCGCTGTCAGATTGCACAGAATGTACTTTCTTGTTGAAACAGCGAAGGGTAAGATCGGTATCGGTAAGTGTAATTGTAATGTCAATTTCGGAATTTTCCTCGGGATTGACACCATGTTTGAACGCATTTTCGATGAACGAAATCAGGATGAGCGGTGCAATGGTCTTGCCGATGCTACTTCCCTCGACCTCATAGCGAATCGTCACGGTGTGGCCCAGCCGCGACCGCTGTAAGGCAATGTAGTTGTTGATGTAGTTGATTTCCTTCTCTAACCGGATTTCATCCTGGTTGGCGTTGTGCATGATATAGCGCATGAGCTCCGACAATTGAATGATGGAATCGGCCGTTTTTTCGTCTTTTGCCAGCGCCAGCGAGTAAATACTGTTGAGGGTATTGAAAAGGAAATGAGGGTTGATCTGCGCTTTCAGCCAGGAAAGCTCGGCCTGCATCTTCTCGTCGCGGGTTTTGAGGAAGCGTGCGTTGACGGCGATACACAGGCAGCCGATCAGTCCGACAATGAATACCAGCAAGGTGTGTTCGTATTGCGTGGGCTTACCTCGGAATCCGATCGAATGGTGCCCATGCCCCGATGCCATCCCATCTGGACACGACATGTTATGAGGCGGTTGCATACGGGTTCCGATGATGTCTTCAAACGGGCGGTCGAGGAAATGGGAGAGCCACAGGATGAACAGCATGACCAGAAAGGCGATAGCAAAATACGCAATGTACTTTCCCTTAAAATACAACCGGGGTAACAGGTAATAGTAGTTTCCGTAAAAAAATACCAACAGCATGGCATAGATCACAAAATAGGTGCGGTCATGCCCGCTGCGAACCAGGTTGGGCCAATGCAGCAGCCCCCCATCCGAACTGAATACATAGGGCAGGCACATGAAAGCCAGACAGATGCAAACATGCAATAGGATCGTGGTGGGTGACAGACTTTTTTGAGACATTACCACAAAAGTAGTCGGATTGTTACGGGTTTCGAAAAAATAGCGGTGAACGGGCTTTTTTTGGGGGCGTTGTCGTTGGGGTGCTTCCGATGGCGTCGGAAACTTTGGCTATATTTGCTCATGCACTTTCGGGATGTCCTTGGCCAGGACCACATCAAAAGCCATCTGACCACCAGCGCCGATGCGGGTCGTATCGCGCATGCACAACTTTTTTGCGGCCCGGAAGGGAGTGGCACGCTTCCCATGGCGATCGCGTATGCACAGTATGTGCTCTGCCGTAATGTGGGAGGCGAGAACGAAGGCGGAAATGCCGCCTGCAACCTCAAATTTGAGGGCCTTTCACATCCAGATCTGCACTTCGTATATCCCACAGTGACGACTGAAGATGTGAAGTCGAAACCGAAAAGTGTCGATTTCCTTTCCGACTGGCGGCAGTTTCTTTCGGATACACCTTACGGTGGCTTACTTGATTGGTACCGCCTCTTGGGATCGGGCAACAAACAAGGCGAAATTCGGGTAGACGATGCCCAGGAAATCATGCGCATACTGTCGCTCAAATCGTATGAAGGCGGCTACAAAGCCATGATTATCTGGATGGCCGATAAAATGAACATCGCGACGGCCAATAAACTGCTGAAATTGCTCGAAGAACCCCAGGATCGCACGCTTTTGATCCTGATTGCGGAAAACGAAGAAGATGTGATGCAGACCATCCGCTCGCGCTGTCAGGTACTCACCTTCGGCGCGCTTCCGGAAGCGGTGATCTCATCGGCCCTGCAGGCTAAAGGCATCGAAGCATCGAAAGCGCGCACGGTCGCCCACCGGGCACAGGGAAATTTCAACAAGGCCCTGGAACTGTGTGGGGAAGACGGCGAAGAGGCGCGGTTTGAAAAATGGTTTGTCGACTGGGTCCGATCGGCTTTTCGGGCCAAAGGAAATGCCGCCGCCATTCAGGACCTGATCCGGTGGAGCGAGGAAATTGCGGGATTGGGCCGGGAAACGCAAAAGAAGTTCCTCTTGTTCTGCACCGATATGTTCCGCCAGGCTTTATTGCTCAATTATCGGGCGGAGCCGTTGGTATTCATGGAACCGCAAGTCGATTCCTTCAAGTTTGAGAAATTTGCGCCGTTCGTGCACGGCAATAACATACAGGACATTTTCAATGAATTGTCGGATGCGCTCTACCACATCGAACGCAACGGAAACGCTAAAATCATCCTCACTGATCTATCGATCAAACTCACGCGACTTATCCACAAAAAATAAACGATATGCTTGAAAATCCCGCCTCGAAACTGGTATTACTGCTATTGGCCGCGGTGTTCATCCAATCGGCCTACGACAAAATCATGTATTGGAAAGGCAACCTCGAATGGCTGAAAGGGCATTTCGCGCAGACGCCGATCAAGAATATGGTTCCCTTTTCACTTGGACTCATTCTCCTGTTGGAGCTCGCATCGGGAATATTCTCGATCGCTGGTTTCCTGGAGTTGATGATTACGAAGGGCCGTACGTTCGGGCAATACGGCGCACTGCTATCGTGCCTGACGCTTTTATTCCTTCTCATCGGCCAACGGATGGCGAAAGACTACGACGGGGCCCGTACCATCGTGATTTATTTCGTTCCGGCGGTGATGGGCGTGTATTGGCTCTGCGGCTAATCGACTACTTGTGAGGCCGCTATGAGGCCGGCTTTGTACAGTTTCAGTTCGTCCCACGTGAAACGGTCGCCGTGGCGCTCTTTTAACGGCCCGAGTGACGGATCTTCGTACCCTTCGAATATCTGTGCCAATTCCGCTATCCGCTCTTCCGGCAACACCTCGTGCAGGGCGATGGCCCGCGCCTCTACCAGTTTCGCGATGTGTCCGTTGATGGTTTGCGTTGTGAGACTTCGCAGCTCGGCTATTTCGCGAACCGACCGTTTCTCGCACCACAATTCGTAGGTCTGTATTACCGTCGATTTTTTCTTTTCCGCAGGCTCTTTCTTGCCTTTCCGTGCCGATGGGCGGTCGTCTGATCCGTTTCCGCCGTTTGCTTCGCGATAGGCGTCCCGCACGCGCTTTCGAATGGCGTCGCGGTAACCGGAATGATTTTCTGTAAGCGTGGTTTTCTCCAACGGTCGACGATCGCGTATGACTGCTACCATATCACGCGCCCGGAACAGGCGAAGTATCCGAATGGTGAGTTCGTTCTCCAACTCCTCAAGTTCCTGGTAGAATTGCCGGCCTTTCTTCCATCGGGCCACTTCCTCCATTTTCCATATGACCGCTTCCAACACCTGTTCTACCATCGGTTGGAAGTACGCGATGGCCGCGTCAAGTCGTTGGGAAACAAAGTCTATATCAGGCTCTTTGGTACTGAAAAGATGGGCCAGTTGCGCCTGGAATTTACGGGTAGGTTCACCGCATCCGGCTATGGTGTTTAGCTGTTGCTGTGCCCAGGAAGCCTGTTTCGCCTTCTCGCCTTTTCCTTCATGCCGGTAGGATTCGACATGTTCCCGCAAGGCGGCAATCAGCGCATCCCATTGGAAGGTATCGAGCAGGAAATCCCTGATAAACAGCCTGCTTTCCACTTCGAAGGTCGCTTCAAGGGTGGCATGGTCGGCCCGCTGCGACGCAAAATCGACCACATCGTCATCAGTTCGCATGCCGTTCATCCGCATGGGAGAAAGCAAAACGAGTCCGTCCAGCGATCGCAATCGTGAAAGTGCCACATAGGCCTGTCCGGGCATAAATACATCCGAAACATCCAGCGCGGCGCGGTCGAAAGTGAGTCCCTGACTCTTGTGTACGGTGATTGCCAACGCCAGTTTGAGCGGATATTGGACGAAGGTTCCGATGACGTCCTCCACGATTTCTTTGGTATTCTCGTCTACCGAATAGCGAATGTTCTGCCACTCGTATCGCTCGACCTGGATGGTGGTGTTCTCATCTGCGAAATACACAAATATCTCGGCCTCTGAAAGCGAGCGGACGACGCCCATTTTACCATTGAAATACAGGCGTTCCGGCGACGTATCGTTCTTCACGAACATCACCTGGGCACCTATTTTGAGCACCAGTGTTTCGTCAAGGGGGTAGATTTTATCCGGAAAGTCGCCCGTGACCTCTGCCCGATAGGTTCGAGGTGGTTCGGGAATGGCTTCCAACGTCTTGGCATTCAGCGTGTCGGCTTTGGCATTATGCGTCGTCAGCACGATGTAGCCGGGGTTTTGGGCCACTTCGAAGCCCGGCCGTACGTGGCTGTTGAGCCGTTGCATGCCCGAAGCGGTTACTTTATTGTGGCGCAGGTCATTGAGGATATCGATAAAAACGGCGTCTGACTGGCGGTAAATTTCGGTGAGTTCGATGTAGACCGGTGGTTGGCGTTCAATGGCCTTGGCGTGGAAAAAATACCGGCCTTTGTAATAGCGACCCAGGAGTGCCCATTCCTCTTCTTTTACTACAGGTGGAAGCTGTTGTAAATCACCGATATACAGCACCTGCACCCCTCCGAACGGACGGTTGTTCTTTCGGGTGTATTGCAGCGCGAAATCGACCGCATCGAGCAGGTCGGCACGCAACATACTTACCTCATCGATTACCAACAGTTCAAGCGCCGACAGCACCGCCCGTTTAGGGGTGCTCATCCTCAGGTGCCGTTTGAGCGATTGTCGGGTTTCGGCACGAAAGCGATCGGAGACGTGTGGCGCACTGTGATCCGGAATGAAGGCCGAAATCGGGAGGCCAAACATCGAATGGATGGTTACGCCGCCCGCGTTGAGCGCTGCAATGCCGGTGGGTGCGACGACTACCGTGTTCTTGTGCGTCGTACGGATGATTTCGCGAAGAAGTGTCGTCTTGCCGGTGCCTGCCTTACCCGTGAGGAAAAGCGAGCGGTGCGTTTGATTGACAAAACGAAGCGCGTGCCGGGCGGCGTCTGAAAACTGCTGCATGGCACAAAAGTAGGGATTGACAGGCGATTGATTTTACGGTTTTCCCGTAAAAAAAGCCCCCTTTTCAGGAGGCTTCTCGTTAGTTCTTTTTCTCTTCTTTCTTGGCTTCCGGCTTTTCATCCTTCTTGCCTTTGTATTTCTCGTTTATCAGTTCGGTGACTTCTTTGGTAATATCGTAGCTGTCTTTTGCATACAGCACGGAAGGCGAATCACCGGTTCCGAAGATATAGTCATAGCCTTTTTCCTTGCCATACGTTTTGATAACCTCACGGATCGACTTCTTTACGCTGTCCATTTCTGACGCATGCTGCATTTGGAGTTGCTGCGACACCTGTTGGGCGGTGTATTCGAGGTACTGTTGTTTCTTTGACAACTCAGCCCCTTTCTGCTGGGCCCACGCCTGTCCGTTTGCACGGGCGTTCTGCTCGAAACTGGCGGCTTCGGCCTTGAAGTTGGCTTCCTCGACTTCAAACTTTTTGCCAATTTCTTCGCCTTTCGCTTTGTATTTTTCAGTGATGTCTTTGCATTCGATGCAGTCTTCCATCATCTTTTCCGTATCGATATAGGCGGTTTTGACGCCGGCGGATGCACTAGTCGTTTCTTTTGTCTCGCATGAAACTGCCGCAGTGGCGATGGCGAGCATAACAAGGATTTTTTTCATGTGTCGGTTTCTAAATTTAAGCCCTCAAAAATAGGAAAATTATCGGGGGTTGGTTGTGGTTCAGGAAGCCCTATTTTATGAAATAAGCAATCGCTATGCTATTTCTCTTCCGTATTGGTTCTCTCTATAAAAAACAATGTGTTTTCAAGGCTTTTGAGCCGCTTTCGCCGCGCAGCGATGTCTGTGTGTGGACGGGTTGTTTTTCGTTAAATAGCGTTCTTTATTTGTTGTTTTTAGCTTTTTCAAGCACATAAATCAGCGAAGAGTATTCGCCCGTGCGCTTTGCCTTGCGGTTGGAGCGCCATCCTACCCGAAAGGCGGGTAAAAACCGCATACGTCCGTTTTGGTATTTTTCTGAGAGCAGACTGACATAGAACGCGTCGAATTTCATCGGCAACACATCAACCAGTTCGAATGACGATTCAGTGGCCAACGCGCGGATAGCGGTTTGGGAAAAATGCCACAGGTGTCGGGGAACGTCATACGCAGCCCAAAACGTGCCGTAATACGACGCATCATAGGATTTAAAGTTCGGAACGGCCACAAAAGCGAAGCCGCCGGGCTGCAACAACCGATACAACTCGTCAAGCTGGGCCTTGGGATCTGGCACGTGTTCGAGTACGTGCCACATGGTGATGGCAGCAAATGTACCGTCGGGAAGTGCCGATGTTGCGTCTGTCAAGGTGACGCCTTTCGACTGTGCAATGGCAGCGGCCTTGGCGTTAGGTTCGAACCCGGTTACATCCCATCCCTGCGAGAGGGCTGTTGCAAGAAAGTCGCCCGTCCCGGCGCCGATGTCAAGCAGTTTTCCTTTGGTGGCAAAACGACTGACCAAACGACATTTTTGTTGAAGGGCATATGATTTAACCAAGTGGTAAACACGTTCGAAAAGGCTTCTCTTCCCATCGGTATGGGAGATATAGTCGTCACTTTCATAATAGCGCCCGAGCGCCTCGGCGGCCGGCTGCGGATGTGTAGCCAACAGGTCTAGACGTTCACTGCGGTAAACCGTAAACAATTCGCGGGATACCGAATGGTCGGGAACTTCAAGATGAGGCGTAAGATCAGGAACGTGCATTGGAAAGATATTCGTCTTTAAGTTTCTTAAGGTATTGGGTCGCGGTCGCCAGCCAAAGGGAGTTCTCGCTGAGGCAATCCTGGTTGGAGGCGTCGACCATGGAAAGCGCTACGAACCGTGACTTTCCCGCATTCAGCTCGACAGCCGTTACCGTTACCGTCGGGATGTAGTCGGAGGTGCGAAAATACTTCTCAAACTCGGCTGCGTCATACAACAAGATTTTAAAGCGAGACCCTGAGATGTCGACTTCGAAGACTTTCTCCGCCATGTTGTTTTTTTGGAAACGGTAGGTGAGAAAATCCTGGAAGTAGACATCCTGCCGCGTATCTTCAAAAATAAAAGCGTTCAGGGGTGCGGAACCGATTACGTTCTTCCCGCCTTCGCGAATGACATAGTCGGGAATCGTATCACGATCGCGCATCGTGGCACACGAGGTGGTCAGCAACAGTAGAATCATCGCCAGACCAGTAAGCATGCGCCTTATCGATATCGGTTCCACGTGAAACATCTTCATCGTCCCATGTGTATTAGCAATACGGAAATATCACTTGGCGACACCCCGCTGATGCGCGACGCCTGTGAAATGGTGACTGGGCGGATGTGTTTGAGCTTCTGCCGTGCCTCTATCGACATGGATCGCACTTTGTCGTAGTCAAAACTGTCGGGGATTTTCACGTCCTCGAGTCGCGTTAACTTGTCGGCATTGTTGCGTTCGCGTTCGATATAGCCGGCATATTTGACCTGCACTTCGGCCTGTTCGAGTATTTCGCGGTCAGGCTGGTGCTCGGCAATGTAGGTGGCCACGCTTTCGACTGTCATCAAATCGTCGAGATCCACCTGCGGACGCGAAAGCAGTTTGAATAATTTATCGGATTGTACGATTGGGGCGGAATCCTTCGCTTCGAGAATGGGGTTCATCTCTGCGACACTAACGCTGGTCGTACGGAAGAACTGCACCATTTTCTCGGCTTCCGCAAACTTCTGTTCCATACGGCGCATCCGTGACTCCGATGCCAATCCGATCTCAAAGGATTTGGGGGTAAGGCGGAAATCGGCGTTATCCTGGCGTAGCAACGTCCTGTATTCAGCGCGGGACGTGAACATCCGGTAGGGCTCTTCTGTTCCTTTTGTTATCAGGTCGTCGATCAATACCCCGATGTAGGCTTCGTCACGCCGCAGCACAAGCGGTTCTTTTTCGTGTAGCTTCAGGTGCGCGTTGATGCCGGCCATGAGTCCTTGTGAAGCCGCCTCCTCATACCCTGTCGTACCGTTGATTTGCCCGGCGAAGTATAAGTTCCCCACCAATTTGGTTTCTAGCGTATGTTTCAATTGTGTCGGCGGGAAGTAATCGTATTCGATTGCATAACCCGGCCGGAAGAACTTGACGTTTTCAAAACCGGCTACCGACTTTAATGCTTTGTATTGCACGTCTTCGGGCAGCGATGTGGAAAAGCCGTTTACATACACTTCCACCGTATCCCAGCCTTCCGGCTCTACAAAGAGTTGGTGCCGTTCTTTATCGGCAAAGCGATTGATTTTATCTTCTATGGAAGGACAGTACCGAGGCCCAAGGCTTTTGATTCGGCCGTTGAACATGGGCGAACGATCGAAACCTTCC
>DATGXZ010000232.1:0-7570 GCA_035298445.1 Flavobacterium sp. | reverse complement strand
CGTCACCCATGTTGACGACATCGGTTACGTTCTCGGTGCGCTCCCATGCCAATTCTGACACGTGCAGCAGGATTTCGTTACCCGGCGCGTCGAGGTATTCTACTACCGCACCGAAGTCCATGATCTTGATGACTTTCACGCGGTATGTCTCACCGATTTCCGGTTTGAACTTAAGCGCTTCGATCTTGGCCAGTACCATGTCGATACCATCCTGGTCGGTACCGAGGATTTCGACAACACCCTGGTCGTCGACTTCGTTGAGTACGATGGTCGTTTTCGACAATTTCTGGAGTTCCTGGATATTCTTTCCACCTGGTCCGATGAACGGTCCGATATATTGGCTTGGCATGTACGCCATGATGATCTTCGGCGCATTTGGTTTCAGTTGCGGACGTGAAGCCGGGATGGCTTCTGTCAGCTTCTCCAAAATGTGAAGACGTCCGGCACGTGCCTGTTCCAACGCCTGCTCCATGATATCATAACGAAGTCCTTCAATCTTGATGTCCATCTGGCAGGCAGTGATACCGTCAGCTGTACCCGTTACTTTGAAGTCCATGTCACCCAGGTGATCTTCATCCCCAAGGATATCAGACAATACGGCCCAACGACCGGTAGAATCATCTGAGATGAGTCCCATTGCGATACCCGATACCGGCTTCACCATACCAACACCTGAATCAAGAAGCGCCATCGTGCCGGCACAAACAGTGGCCATGGAAGACGATCCGTTTGATTCAAGAACTTCCGATACGATACGGATGGTATAGGCACAATCTTCCGGGATCATGTTTTTCAACGCCCGTTGTGCCAGGTTTCCGTGGCCTACCTCACGACGTGACGTACCGCGCAGCGGACGCGCCTCACCGGTTGAGAACGGAGGGAAGTTGTAGTGCAGGTAGAAACGCTCTTCACCTTGCTCAGATGGTGTATCGATGATGTTCGCTTCGCGCGATGTACCAAGGGTGACGGTCGCCAACGCCTGGGTTTCACCCCGTGTGAAGATAGCAGAACCGTGGGTGCGTGGCAGATAATCGACCTCACACCAGATTGGGCGGATGTCGGTTGTCTTACGTCCGTCAAGACGGATGCCTTTTTCAAGGATTACGTTACGGACGGCCTCTTTCTGTACTTTGTACAGGTACGTGCTCACCAGGTCACCGTTCTCAGCAAGTTCTTCTTCGGTGAACGTAGCGATGACCTCTTCCTTAACGGCTGAGAATTTCTCGCTGCGCTCGTGCTTGGATGAACCTTCCAGTGCAATGGCGTAGTACTTGTCGTAAGCGGCTTCTTTCACGCGGGCATAGACTGCCTCGTTCGATTTGTCGCCTTCGTATTCGCGCATCGGTTTGCCAACAGCCGCACGCATGCGTTCCTGGGCGGCAACCTGTACCTTAATGGCGTCATGGGCGAATTTGATGGCTTCGACCATTTCCTTTTCGGAAATCTCTTTCATCTCACCTTCTACCATCGCAACAGAGTCGGCAGACGCACCGATCATCATGTCGATGTCAGACGCTTCGAGTTGTGACGGACTAGGGTTGATGATGAATTTACCGTCAACACGTGCCACGCGCACCTCTGAAATGAGGGTCGGGAAAGGCAGGTCGGAAACGGCGATGGCAGCAGAAGCAGCAAGTCCGGCCAGTGAATCCGGCATGACTTCCTCATCGTGCGACATCAATTGGATCATTACCTGCGTTTCGGCATGGTAATCATCCGGGAAAAGCGGACGTAGCACACGGTCTACAAGGCGCATGGTCAATACTTCCTTGTCACTCGGACGCGCTTCGCGCTTAAAGAAACCACCTGGGAAACGGCCTGAAGAGGCAAATTTCTCGCGGTAGTCAACGGTGAGCGGAAGAAAATCCACTCCAGGGTTTGCAGTTCTTGCGGAGACTGCGGTAGCGAGCAGCATGGTGTCACCCATACGCACCACTACCGATCCGTCGGCCTGTTTGGCCAGTTTTCCGGTTTCGATCGAGATGGTCCTGCCATCTCCCAAATCGATAACCTCGGTAATAACATTTGGAATCATAAATCCTTTTGTTGATTAAACAGTGGGTTTTTGTTTGTTGTTGTAGTTGTGTTGTTGTTGTAGTTGCAGACCCAATGAAAAACCAAAACTTTTTTTGCGCCGGATTCCAAAACAAAAAGAGGCGCGCGGGCGCCTCTTTCGGTCAGATTATTTCCTGATGTTGAGTTCTTTGATGATCGCGCGGTAGCGGTTGATCTCGGTGTTCTTCAGGTAGTCAAGGTGGCTCCTTCTTTTACCTACCAACTTTACAAGGGCACGCTCGGTGTTGTAGTCGTGGCGGTTTTTCTTAAGGTGCTCCGTGAGGTGGTTGATCCTGAAGGTGAACAGCGCAATCTGCCCTTCTGCTGAACCGGTGTTGGTCGCAGCGCCTCCGTGCTTGGCGAAAATTTCTTCTTTTTTCTCTTTAGTCAAATACATGCTAATATTCTTTAAATGATTATTATGTAGTGCTACGTTTTTCGTACACGGGTGCAAAGGTAGTATTATTTTTTGGATAGGCAAGAGGACCGAGTCGAAAGTCGAAAGTCGAAAGTCGAAAGTCGAAAGTGGAGGGTGGGAGCTGGGGAAGTAATGTCTAGGCAACATAAACCGCGTCGCACGTGGCGTCGGCAATGGGGATCACGGTAAGCTCGGGGTTGACTTATCGGAACAACTTCGCGATTTCCGCGTTTACGAATTCCAGGAAGCGTTCATCCTGCTCGGTAAAAGGATCGGGGACCTCACTGTCGATGTCGATCTGCCCGATGTTGCGTCCGTCTACAAACATCGGCACGACGATTTCTGATTTGACGGTGAGGCTGCATGCGATATAGTTATCCTGCGCCGTAACATCCGGAACCACAAAATTCTGGTTTGACACCGCTACCTGTCCACAAATGCCTTTTCCAAATGGAATAACCGTGTGGTCGGTCGGTTCACCGGCATACGGACCGAGAACCAATTCTTCCTTCTCGCCATTGCGGAAATAAAACCCGACCCAATCGTAATAGTCGATGTTGTCGCGCAACAGGTGGCAGATCTCAAGAAGTTTATCCTCGCGAAGGATGTTGGTATGGTGCAGAATATCCTGTACTTTTGGCTTTAATTCCTCGAATGTCATGGCGTCTTTTTTCGTCGTGGCGCGTGGCGCGCGGTTTTCTTTGCAAAGGTAGGACACCCGCGTGGCGAAGGATGATAGAAAATTGTTAAATGTCATGCAGACACTGTTTCGCCAATACCGCCCTTTTCTGCTGTTCCTGCTGAAATTTCTCGGGGTATACATCGTGTTGACCCTGCTCTACCAGCTTTTTCTGGGGTCGTATGACGAACGCGCCCATGAAACAGATGCCATGACCCGCCTCGTATCCGAACAGGTGGTGGGTGCCCTGCAACTGGCCGGATATGACGCGTCGATGCTTCCGCATGAAAGTGAGGCCTCTTATCGGGTGTTGGTAGGAGGGAAGACGATTGTACGCGTGATCGAGGGATGTAACGCCATAAGTCTCATGATCCTCTTTACGG
Organism: Flavobacterium sp.; assembly: GCA_035298445.1. Taxonomy (GTDB): domain Bacteria; phylum Bacteroidota; class Bacteroidia; order Flavobacteriales; family Flavobacteriaceae; genus Flavobacterium. Next base: position 4,035 of record DATGXZ010000232.1, on the reverse strand, counting down.
CCTTTGTCGTCGCCTTCGGATCGACCTTTAAGAAAACGGGATTGTTTATTTTGGGTGGACTCGTCCTGATCCATCTTTTGAACGTGGCTCGCATCGCCTTGCTGACCATCGGCATCCGGACGTATCCGGAATCGCAGGCCCTGATGCACGATATCCTATTCCCACTCGCCATCTACGGTACCATCTTCCTGCTATGGGTAGTATGGATCCGAAAATTCTCGCCCCATGCCCGGAAAAAAGCGTAACGGCATACGTATCGTGCTCGCGGTTCTGCTAGTGGGGGCACTCGCGTCCATCCGCCTTTTTGAGCGCTCGTTGTTCTATGACCCCTTCCTCGATTTCTTTCACGGGGAATACCAGGGCAAGCCGCTGCCGGAATATGATTCCCTTCAACTGGCGCTCGGCCTGATGTTTCGATACACCCTTAATATGGTCGTGTCGCTGACGTTGCTCTACGTCCTGTTCCAATCCGGATCCAAGCTGCGGTTCGCCGCGCTGCTGTATGCCCTGCTGTTTGTCTTGCTGTTCATCGCCTTTTGGATCGTACTGCAATGCTTCGATCACAACCTCCTGGCGCTTTTCTACGTGCGGCGCTTCCTGATCCAGCCGCTGTTCATCATCCTGTTCATCCCGGCGTTCTATTTCCAGGACCGCCAGGCAGCAAACGCCGAATAATCCGTATCTTTGCGGCATGACCCGCAAAACGCTCGCTTTCCTATTGTCGTTTGTGCTCCTGGCCACCCAGACGAGCCTGGCGGTACGCGTACATTATTGCGGAGGGGAAGCGGTTTCTGTGGCTGCCGGTTTCCACCTCACGGGCGGTGGTTGCGGCATGGAGCCGGAAGCAGCATCCGGTTGCGATACCGGGTCCACCATCGAAAAGAAGGGATGTTGCGATGAAACGTCGGTCCAGCTTAAGGTAAAGCAGGACGCGCCGACTGTTGCAAAAAGCGCATCCGGTGCCGACGCCATCCTTAGCACGCCAACACAACTGTTAGTACGGTTCCAGCATCCGGTGCCGTCTACGGCCTATCGCATCCCAGCGTTCCATTGCGAAGCGCATGGCCCCCCGTTATTTATCCTTTACTCTTCTTATCTCGTATACGCCTAGTGTATCGTTGACTCGGACCTTTTTTCCTTGTTTAACGATACACCACGTATATGCATATCAAACACTATGGGCTACTCCTGGTGTCGACGTTTGCCATGGCGCAGGATCCTGTGACGGATTCTCTCCAGGAAGTAAAAGTCGAAACCAGTCGCAAAAGCCTCAAAAAAGCACTTACCGTCACGGCGAATACGACCGTGATGTCGAGTCGGGAATTGCTCAAAGCCGCCTGCTGTAACCTCGCGGAAAGCTTTGAAACCAACCCGGCCATCGACGTAAATTTCCAGGACGCATTGACCGGCGTGCGTCAAATTCGTATGCTCGGACTCGCGAGTCCGTATCTTGCGGTCACCGAAGAGAACATCCCGTTTGCGCGCGGCGCCTCGCAGGCTTACGGATTGTCGTTTACGCCCGGCACCTGGGTACACAGCATCCAGGTAACCAAAGGCGCCGGCTCGGTTATCAATGGTTTTGAAAGTATTTCAGGTCAGGTCAATACCGAGTTGATTAAACCCATGGACGACATCCCATTCTTTGCCAACGTCTATTCGTCTTCCGATGGTCGATTCGAACTCAATACCCACTTCAACCGTCGGCTTTCCCCGAAATGGAGCAGCAGCCTGTTGGTGCACGGGAACGCCCGTCCGTTTAAGACTGATATGAACGACGATGGCTTCCTCGACAATCCGCTGACGCGGCAGGCGAATATAGCCAGTCGTTGGCAGTACCAGGATCCGGAAACGGGTTGGGAAGGATTTGCCTCCATTCGCTATCTCGACGATAATAAGGTCACCGGAGAAACCGGGTTCGACCCCGATCGCCACCGGGGCACCACCCACCATTGGGGTTCTGAGATTCGCACCCGCCGCCTGGACCTGTCCACCAAAACAGGATACGTATTTCTGGATATGCCCTACCAAAGCATTGGCTGGCAGAACGCCTTTTCGGTGCACGACCAGAATTCGTATTTTGGGCAGAATCTCTACAACCTCACCCAGCGGAGTTTTTATTCGAATCTGATTTTCAGTTCCATCATAAATAATACCCGACATAAGTTTACGACCGGGTTGAGTTTCACTTACGATCACTATGATGAATACGTTGTCGTACCTCAAATTGATGAGAATTTTGACCGCATCGACAATTCCGTCGGCGCCTTCTTCGAATACAATTTCAACAACGACGATAACTTCAGCCTGATTGCCGGATTACGTGCCGATGTGCACAATCGCTTGGGTGCTTTCCTCACACCCCGCCTCCATCTGCGCTATGTGCCGTGGGAAAAAGGGGTCTTGCGGGCCTCTGCCGGACGCGGACGGCGCGCTGCCAATATCTTCGCCGAAAACCAGCAGTTGTTTGCGAGCGCGAGAACGTTTGATGTAAGGAGCAATGGCGGCAAATTATACGGACTCAACCCCGAAGTCGCCTGGAACTACGGCCTGAGTTTCCAGCAACGGTTCTCTCTTTTCGGGAAGCCGTCGGAAATCGGATTCGACCTCTATCGCACCGATTTTGACAACCAGGTCGTGGTAGATATGTATGGAAGCCCGCAAAGCGTGTCATTTTATGACCTTGACGGTCGATCGGATGCCACCAGCTTGCAGGTCGATTTCGAGAGTGAGCCGATCCGGCGACTCAATGTCCGGCTGGCGTATAAGACCTATCAGGTCCGCACCGACTTCCTGTCATCGGGCTATCGCCAGAAACCCTTGCAGCCGCAGCAACGTCTGTTTGGGAACATCGCCTACGAAACCCCCGATCGTGACGGACGCCGCTGGAAATTCGACGCTACCTACAACGGCTTGGGCGCGCAATGGCTACCCTATACCGGAACCAACCCCGAGGCAGACCGGCTTCCCAATCGGGTTGAAGGATATTCGCTCGTGCATTTTCAGGTAACGCGGGTATTCTCGGGCGCGTTCGAGGTGTATGCCGGCGGCGAGAACATCGGGAATTACCGTCAGCAAAAGGCAATCCTGGGCGCAGATGACCCCTTTGGCCCGACGTTTGATGCGTCTATTTCCTATGCACCTGTTTTCGGCCGGATGTTCTATGCCGGCCTTCGTTATAAAGTACCACAAAAAACCAAATGATATGAACAAGTATGTGATCCTATTCGTAATGGTGTTGGCCGGCTTTTCCGCCCAGGCACAACAAAAGAAAAACAAGAACGCGCGATACGACGTCGAAGTAAACGGCAATTGCGATCAATGCAAAAAACGGATCGAGAAAGCCTCCCTACGGGTCGATGGCGTGAAGATGGCTATCTGGGATATAGAGAGCCACCGACTGGCGCTCATCCTCAACGAAGAGAAGACAACGGTTGACGCGGTGGAGCAGGCCGTGGCGAAAGTCGGACACGATACCGATCGCCATCGCGCCACTGAGGCCGACTATGAGGGATTGCACGGATGCTGTAAATATGAGAGGAAGCCCGAATAGTCTTTCCCAAATCGGCCTAACTTCGATTGCCGTTGCGGTAAATAATGCGTAATTTCACGCCCTGTAAATGCATACCCTTAAATAAACCTTCCTCATGTCCGATTTTAACTGGAAAAACCTGATCAACCCCGAATACTACATTCTTTTAGAGATAGGGGGCGTCAAAATCGGATTGTGGATCGTATTGTTCATCGTATTTGCCGAGACGGGCCTTTTCGCAGGGTTTTTCCTTCCGGGCGACAGTCTCCTGTTCCTGACGGGCATCTACGCCACCGAGTGGATTGACGACATGGGAAACCACCGCCCTGGACTGATCGACCAGATCTACCACATCGACGGCGATCTGCTAAACGTAACCGTCCTGGCATCGTTGGTTGCATTAGCAGGTGTGCTGGGCAACATGACCGGCTATTGGTTCGGATCGAAAAGCGGTTATTACCTCTACAAACGACAAGACACCTTCTTCTTCAAGAAGAAGTACCTGA
>DATGXZ010000231.1:0-3037 GCA_035298445.1 Flavobacterium sp. | reverse complement strand
CATCGGCACTTTGCCCAGGGTTTTCCAATGCTCGATGTGGGTCTTGATATTGGCCAGATCGGTGCGGTGGTCGCCCGTGAATTCAAAGTCTTTCAGGGTTTCGAGGTAGGCTTTTTTCTTCTCGAAGGCTTCGAGTTCCTCTGAATTCGCTTCGTTGCGGTTGGCTTTCAGGCGCTCGAAATAGAGGTTACAGGCCTCGCGGAAATCCTTCCAAATCTTATCGGAATACTTACGCGGCACATGGCCGATCGTTTTCCATTCCTCCTGGATTTGCTTCATCGCCGGAGTGGCCGCCGCGAAATCCTCGGTATCTTTCAGTTCGTTGGCCTTCGCCACGAGCGCCAACTTCCGGTTGAGGTTGTCGGTTTGCTCGCGCTTGATATCTTTATAGAAGTTGTTCTTAACCGAATTGAACGTCCGGACCGCCGTCTTGAACTCGGCCCAGGTTTGTTCGTTCACCTCTGATGGCACTTTTCCAACGGCAAAGAAGGCGTTGCGAAGCGCTTCGACTTTCTCAACCTGTTTTTGCCATCCGGAATGCCCGGCTTGTTTTTCTTCAGACAAGGCCGCAATCTGCGCGATGATTTCCTTTTTCTTCTCAAGGTTGGCATTTTCGCGGGCACGGATTTCCTCCGACATCGATTCGCGCTTGTCGTGCATCTGCTTGGTAATCGCCGAGAAACGGTTCCAGACGTCTTCGCGGTGCTCGCGTGATACAGGTCCTATTTCTTCCTTCCAGATCCGGTGCAGGTCCTGCAGTTCGCGGAAGGCTTTGAGGATGTCGGTTTCGTTCAACAACTCCTGCGCCCGGGTGATGATGCGTTCCTTTTTCTCGAGGTTATGGCGGAAATCGGCGTCGCGTGCATCGCGGTCAAGGTGGAGGTAATCGTAGAAATTTTCCACGTGGAAGTGGTAATTGTTCCACACGTGGTTGTATTTGTCTTTCGGAATCGGCCCGGCGTTTTTCCAACGTTCGCGCAACTCGTTGAAGTGGCGAAGCGTATCCTTGATATTCTCGTTCGGGTTAATCAGCTCTTTCAGTTCCTCTACAATCGCCAGACGTTCCGCCAGGTTGGTTTCGAGGTTCCGCTGCACGTCTTTCAGGTGACGGTTTTTGCTGTCGCGGTAGATGCTGTATAATTTGTCGAATTTCTGTTTGAGGGGCAGGTGGTACTGAAATTCCTCTGTACTTTCTGGCTCCTGTTGGTAGAATTCTTTCCGCTTTTCGTCAATGAAATGCAGGTATTTCGACTGGAAGGCGTTACGGAGTTTTTCCACATGGTGACGCACCGACATTACATTGTCGACAGCGGCCAGTTTTTCGAACTCGGCTACCAGTTCCTCAAGGTCAAGTGCTTCGTAGTCTTTTTCCGGAATCGTGGTCGTTTCGTGCTCGCCCTCCTCGGCATTCGATTCGTTGATGGCAGCCACGGCGTCGTTTTCCGTCACCTCTGGTGCGTCGTCCGAAGTGGCATCAGCAGCGGCCGGTACTTCTTCGGCATCCGATGAAACCGCTTCCGCAACAGGTTCCGTTTCTTCCTCTTCCTGCACGCTTGCCGCGATCGCTTCGGCAATGACTTGTTCTGACGGCGCTGCCACCATTTCGTCTTCCGTATCCGACACCGGGGCGTCGGTTACTTCCGTTTCTACTTCCGCTGTTTCGCTGCCTTCAAGCGTTTCGGTTACCGGCTCGATTTCGTCGGATGTGACGTCTTCCGAAAGGACTTCCGCCTCTTCGGTTACGTCTCCAACGGTCGGTTCGGCTTCCGCGGTCTCGGCCTCGGCTACAGGAGCCTCAGGTGCGACTTCGTCAGGCAATACGGTTTCATCGGGCGTGATGTTCTCAGGTTGCGGCGCGACATTTTCAGATGTCGTTTGCGGCTGGTTTTCAGTGTTTCCGTCTGCTTCTTGCAGGTTATCCGGCTTCTCTTCCGTCATTATAAAAAGACTAAGGTTCGTAAATCAAGGCGCCTAAGGTAGTAAAGACGGCGCAAAATTCAAAGGAAAGCCCGTATTTGGTGCGGTTTTGGCTGGAAGGCAAGGGGTTGCAGATGGGCGGGTGACGGACTTAAAAGGATGATTGCCACAACTGCCACGCGGCTTCCGCCTGTGCGACCAGCATGTCGTATCCGTTTTGGATGACAGCGCCTTGGGCTTTTGCCTTTGACAGAAAGGCCGTCTCAGCCGGATTGTAAATCAGGTCGTAGGCAATATGTTCGGAGGTAAAACCCTCATAGGGAAGGGGTGGGCAGGCGGCGATGTCAGGATAGGTGCCCAGAGGCGTACAGTTGACGATAATACGGTGTTCCCGGAGGATGCTGACTGAGAGTTGGTTGTAAGTTAGGTCGCCCTCCCGCGATACTACTTCATACGGAATATGCAGTTGCGACAAGGCATAGGCCACTGCTTTTGAAGCGCCCCCTGTTCCCAGGATCAACGCCCGGTCATGGTGCGGACGTAGCAACGGGCGCAGTGTTTCAAGGAAGCCGATATAGTCGGTATTGTGCCCGATTCGTTTGCCGTCTTGTAAAACGATTGTATTCACGGCGCCGATTTCGCGGGCGGTGTCCGATAGCGCGTCGAGATAGCTGCGTATTTGTTCTTTGTATGGAATGGTAACGTTGAGTCCGGACAGCAAAGGCGTTCGGAAGACGTTTTCCACTTCGTCAACCGACCCAAGGTCAAAATTGCGGTAGCTGAAGGCGTCAAGTCCCTCGCGAGAAAATTTGTCGCTGAAATACGAACGGGAAAACGAATAGTCTATGTGACGGCCGATCAGCCCGAAAACCCGTGGTGTCAACTCCGGCCGTTGTTGTGTTTCCGGATTTCCGACTGTACGGCTTTGCGCGACCAAACCACCGGGAAGAGGTCTTCCAGCAAGGTCAGGTGTTTCGCATTGAGGCGCAGGCCGTTGGCGAGGTGAAAGGAACCTTTTTCATCCTGGTGTTGCATGAAATACAATCCGGCCAGGCGGTACTCGATTTCATATTCTTCCGGAAAGAACTCCAATGCCTGCAATAACGTATCGACGGCACTT
>DATGXZ010000230.1:0-1869 GCA_035298445.1 Flavobacterium sp. | reverse complement strand
CTCCAACACCGCATCCGTAAAGACGAACTGCCACAAATCGTGATGCTGACGACCTTCCCGCCGCGCCAGTGTGGTATTGCGACCTATTCGCAAGACCTGGTTCGCGCCATGGAGACCCAGTTTCACCATTCCTTTTCACTTCGGATCGCCGCGCTCGAAAATGCGTATGAGAATACCTATTCATACGATAGCCCGGAGGTTGAATACACATTGAATACGTCCCAACCATCCTCGTATCGGCAGTTGGCGGCTGATATCAATGCCAATGAGCGGGTGCGTTTGGTTGTAATCCAGCATGAGTTCGGACTCTTTTCCGGCAATGAGGCCGCATTGATTGCGTTTTTGGAAGCGGTGGAAAAACCGGTATGCCTCGTGTTCCATACCGTATTGCCGAACCCAAATGAAGGGTTTCGGACGCACGTGCAGGAGTTGTTACAACGCGTCGATTCGGTTGTGGTCATGACCCACCACGCGAAAGGGCTGCTGCAACGCGATTATGCGGTTACAAGCGACTATGTCTCGGTTATACCACATGGTACCCATCTGGCCGGCCCCGGTGATAAAGAGATGTTGAAACGCAAGTATGGATTTGAAGGCCGCCGTGTGCTGTCGACCTTTGGGTTGCTCGGACGGGGAAAAAGCATCGAAACGACCCTTCGTGCCCTACCGGAAGTGGTGCGCCAGTATCCGGATACGTTGTTCCTGATCATTGGAAAGACCCACCCCGGCGTCGTCAATGAAGAAGGGGAGGCCTACCGCGATATGCTGGAGGCGATGACAGACGAACTTGGCATCCGGTCGAACGTGCAATTCATCAACAAATATGTTGCCCTTGACGAATTACTCGAATACCTGCAGCTGACGGATATCTACCTCTTTACATCCAAGGATCCCAACCAGGCGGTAAGCGGCACGTTTGCCTATGCCATGAGTTGCGGATGTCCGATTATCTCGACACCCATTCCCCACGCCATCGAAGTGCTCGATGGTAATCGCGACCTCATGTTCGATTTCGATGACTCTGAGCAGTTGGCACAGGCTATCAACCGCTTGTTGGGCGACGAAGAAGCGATGCGGGAAGCGATGTTAAACGGCCTCCATAAAATCACGCCGACGTCATGGGAGAACTCGGCCATTGCACACGCCAAGCTGTTCCGCAAGATGACCCAGGGCTTTGGCTCGAAAGCGGCGATCGAATTGCATTATCGCAATCCGGAAATCCGCCTTGACCACCTGAAACGCATGACGACCGATATCGGCATGTACCAGTTTGCCAAACTCGGTGCGCCCAACCCCGATTTCGGCTACACCCTCGACGACAATGCCCGTGCCATGATCGCAACGGCGCAACACTATAAACTGACCCGTGATGAAGACGATTTCCGCTACCTGGCGACCTACCTCGACTTCATCGAATTCTGCCAACAGCCTGACGGTTCGTTTCTGAATTATGTTGATATCGAAAAACGCTTCACCCGACAGAATGCCGACGATAACCTGTCGGATTCGAACGGGCGTGCGATGTGGGCACTTGGTTACCTGATTTCGCTGTCTGACATCATCCCACAGGACATCATCGTAAAAGCAAAGATCGTATTCCATAAAGCCACTTCAATGTTCCCCGATATGCACTCGCCGCGTGCGATGGCGTTCAGCATAAAAGGACTCTATTACTACCACCGGGGTGAACAACTCGCAGAGCATGTGGCAATGGCGCAACTGCTGGCCGACCGACTGGTGCGCTCGTATCGCCTTGAGGCCGAGACCGAATGGAAATGGTTTGAGAGCTACCTGACCTATGCCAACAGCGTATTGCCCGAGGCCGTATTGTGTGCCTATTGCATGACAGGACAAGCCGTGTACCGCGAT
>DATGXZ010000229.1:0-9355 GCA_035298445.1 Flavobacterium sp. | reverse complement strand
CGTAACCTACGCCGAAAATCGATCCTTGCGCAAAGAACTGACGCTCGCGGCCGGTCGAAAAGCCTTTAGGGGCAATGCGCACGACAACCGCGACAATGTCAAACGCATCGCGACACTACGCCATGAACGTGCGGTTTTGTTGGGTTATGAAAGCCATGCGCATTTTGTATTAGAGGAACGGATGGCACAGACGCCCGCCGCGGTAAAGGCCTTTCTCAACGATTTGCTGGAGAAGGCAAAACCCGCCGCGCAGCGCGAATTCGCCGAACTCGAAGCGTTTGCGAAATCGAAAGACGGCTTGGATCGCCTTGAAAAATGGGACGGGCCGTTTTACGCCGAGAAACTCAAACAACAGCGCTTCAACCTCGACGATGAGGTGCTGAAGCCCTACTTCCAACTGGAGCATGTATTAGACGGTGCCTTCACGGTGGCCGGTCGCTTGTTCGGCATTCGGTTTGAAGAAGTGTTCGACGTCGATACGTACCATAAAGAAGTGCGGACATTTGAAGTGCGCGATGCCGACGATTCGTTCCTCGCACTCTTCTACGCGGATTTCTTTCCGCGCAAGGGAAAGCGGAATGGCGCCTGGATGACGTCGTTCAAACCGCAATTCCGTAAGGAAGGTCGGGAGGAGCGCCCCCATGTGTCGATCGTCTGTAATTTCACGCGACCGACCGATACGAAGCCGTCGTTGTTGACCTTTAACGAGGTGACGACGCTGTTCCACGAGTTCGGTCACGCGTTGCACGGTATGTTGGCGAACACGACCTATCCGTCACTTTCGGGCACATCGGTGTATTGGGACTTTGTGGAGCTGCCGAGCCAGGTGATGGAAAATTGGTGTTACGAACCCGAAGCACTTGCCCTGTTCGCCCGTCATTACGAAACCGGAGAGGTGATTCCGCAGGAATATGTCGACCGGATCCGGGAAAGTGCCGCCTTTTTGGAAGGGATGGCCACCCTCAGGCAATTGAGTTTCGGATTGCTCGACATGGCCTACCACAGCGCCGACGCGTCGGGCATTACGGATGTGAAAGCTTTTGAGAAACAGGCGTTCGAGTCGACGGCACTGTATCCGGATGTGGAAGATAATTGCATGAGCGTCGCCTTTTCCCATATTTTCCAGGGTGGCTATTCATCGGGATATTATAGTTATAAATGGGCGGAAGTGCTCGACGCCGACGCCTTCGCGTACTTTCAGGAAACCGGTATCTTCAATACAGAAACCGCTGCTAAATTCCGTGAGCATGTGCTGTCGAAAGGCGGAACCGAACATCCGATGACACTTTACAAACGCTTCCGCGGACAAGAACCGAAGCCGGATGCGTTGCTGCGGAGGGCGGGGTTGGTTGATTAGCGAATGGGACAATTAGCCAATTAGATAATTAGAAAATTAGATAATGGTTGGACTGTGGTGGAATTGCGGTTGGTAATTAGCCAATTAGAAAATTAGATAATTAGCTAATGAGAGAATTGGATGGTGGGAAAGCATGCGCACTTTCGACTTTCGACTTTTTACTTCGGTTTTCGCGTTAGCGGTTGCAGCGGCAGCCCGCAGCCACGCAGCCTGCGGAGGGGCGAGGACTATAGCGGAAGACGCGGCCCGACGCCTGTGCAAAAGAGCCTTTATTCATAAAACCTCCCGGCGGAGGGAAACGCCCAAAAATAAATTTCAAATATTTTTGAAAGTTTCAAAATAACGTGTACCTTTGAAACATGGAATTCAAACAGGCAAAAGATCGATTCGTACAGAGTTGGGGCGCCCTCGGGTCGCAATGGGGTATTAACAAGACCATGGCCCAGTTGCATGCGTTGTTGATGATTTCACCCGATGCGCTGTCGATGGAGGAACTGATGGAGGAACTCCACATTTCACGGGGCAACGCCAGTATGAACCTGCGGGCCCTGATCGAGTGGGGGATTGTGTATAAGGAATACAAACCAGGCGAACGCCGCGAGTATTTCAGGGCCGAGAAAGACCTGGACGAGTTGGCAGTAAAGATTGCCCGTGAGCGCAGCAAACGTGAGATCAAGCCGGCGTTGAAGGTGCTAAAAGATGTATCTTCTATACAAACAGATTCGCATCCGGAAGCGCAGCATTTCGTAGACCAGACGAGTAAATTGTATGATTTCGTGCTGCGGGCCGATAACATGTTGGATAAGATCACGGAGTTGAAAGACAATTGGTTAGCCGGACTCTTGTTGAAAATGATGAAATAGGGACAGCGGGTGGACAACACTCGTTTTTTTAACGCGACAAGTTTCAATTTTTTCTGAAATAAATATAATCATGAAAACACTACCCCAACACACGCTGCTGTATGATGATGAATGTCCGTTGTGTACGCTCTATTCCGGCGCGTTTGTCGCCACCGGTATGTTGGATCCGGAAGGCCGCAAGCCCTTTTGCCAACTGGCTGAAAGCGACGCATACGGAGTCGACCTGGCGCGGGCCGTCAATGAAATCGCCCTGGTCGACCGCGGCAACGGCACGGTGTTGTATGGAGTGGATAGTATACTCAGGATTCTGGGAAACAGCCTGCCGCTGATCGAACGGGTCGGGCGTCTCCGGCCCATCCATTTTTTACTGCAAAAGGCCTATTCTTTCGTTTCCTTCAACCGAAAAGTGATTGTTCCGGGTGCCAAACCAAAGGCGGGAACGCGGGAATGCGTGCCGTCTTTTCATGTAGGTTATCGACTGGCTTATATGGTTTTAGCCGCGGGTGTGGCCGCGCTGCTACTGGCCCGCTTCTCTGAACTGCTGACCGTCGGTCGGCACGGATGGGGCATCGGGCTTTTACTGGTAGCCGCCCAGGTACCGTTTCAATGGATGTGGCTTCGGGGCAATTGGCGGACGCGTCTCAATTATACCGGCAACCTTCTCACCGTTTCGCTCATGGGTAGCCTGATGCTGCTGCCGTTTCAGTTGGTGGCGCTATTTGTGGGTGTGCCTGCGCTGGTAGCGGTCGCCGCGTTTGCCTCAGTTGCCACAATATTGTTTTTCGAGCACCGGCGGCGCGTGCGGTTATTGGACCAGCCGTGGTGGGTGAGTGCGACGTGGGTCGTGTATCGTTTGTTGATGGGATTATTTCTTGTATAGGTATGGAAACAAAGAACGTTGTGATTGCCGCCGGGACGGGTTTTCTGGGGCAGGTATTGTGTCGCTATTTCGTGACAAAGGGTTACACGGTGACGGTCCTCACAAGGGGCGCCGCGCACACCGAAAATGGTGTTGATTATGTAACATGGGATGCCCGCACCCGGGGTAGGTGGGAAGAGGTGCTTGAAGGGGCATTCGCCGTGATCAACCTCGCGGGTAAGTCCGTCGATTGTCGCTATGACGAAAAAAACCGAAAAGAGATACTGGCGTCACGGATCGATAGCACCAAGGTATTGGGGGCGGCGATTCGCGAATGCAAACAACCACCCCGCCATTGGCTGAATGCGGCAACTGCCACGATTTATCGTCATTCTGAAGACAAAAGAATGGACGAGGGGACTGGTGAAATCGGCCATGATTTCTCTATGGACGTCGCCCAGGCGTGGGAAGCAGCGTTTTTTGAAGCGGACACGCCCCTTACAGGCAAGACGGCACTTCGAACCGCCATTGTGTTAGGCAAAGGCGGCGGTGCCTTTCCGCCCTTAAAACGTCTCGTTGCCATGGGATTCGGGGGGAAACAGGGTAGCGGCCGGCAGTATATCAGTTGGATGCATGAAGCGGATTTTGCAAGTGCCGTCGCCTTTATCATCGAGGGCGGGATGGAAGGCGTGGTGAACCTCGTGGCTCCGGAACCGATACGCAACGTCGACTTCATGCGTATGCTCCGAAAAGCGATGGGAGTGCGGTGGGGATTGCCCCTTACTAAGCAATTGCTCGAGTTCGGCGCGTCTGTGATCGGTACCGAGACCGAACTGGTACTGAAAAGCCGGAACGTCGTACCTGCCCGGTTGCAGGAGGCAGGTTTTCATTTCCAATACGGTAGCCTGGGGGCGGCCTTCCAACAATTGACCCGATGACGCGGCTTTATTTTGTTACCTACATCAAGGCCGCACGTGAGCGCGTTTTCGACCTTTCACGGGATGTCGATTTTCATACCAAATCGGCTACAACCTCACGGGAGCGAGTAATCGGCGGTCGTATGTCCGGTTTGTTAGAGCCCGGCGAAACGGTTCGTTTCCAGGGATACCATTTTGGGTTGTGTTTGCGACATACGAGCACCCTGACCGAGTTTGTGCATCCGGCGTATTTTGTCGACGAAATGACGGAAGGGCACTTTCGGTATTTCCGGCATGAACACCGGTTTACTGACGAAGGAGAACGGACGCGGATGGAAGACATCCTGCACTATGAAGTGCCTTTCGGATGGTGCGGAAGGCTGTTTGACCGTTTGTTCCTCCGACGGCACCTGACGGCATTCCTTACCGAACGCAACCGGTATCTAAAGGAAGTGGCTGAGCAGGAGGTCGGCTATCCACCAGAGAATCGGGATCGACTCGGCCCATAAAAGGGTGTAATGCCGCGGGCGTCTTTCGTGTGCGAAAAAGAGGAAGAAACCGGTTAGTAGGAAGATGGATATATTCAGTATAAAATCCGGGTAGGTTCGGAAGTCCGTCCAGTTCAGGGCTATCAATAGGATAAGCAGGGCATGCCCCAACTGTTTGGTGCGTTTTACGCCAATCCACTGCGGGATGGTGCGCAGCAACGGATCGTCGTTGGCCAGGTCGATGATTTCGAAGATCAACACGAGTACGAGCACAAACAGGAACCGCCGCAGGCACAAAACAGCGACCGCCAGATCAAACGGCACCCGCGCCTGCACGAGGGGCAACACGGCTGTTACGCCCATCCAGCAAAGGGATACGATGTAGATTTTGACACCGGCCCAGTTGCGTGCGTTTTGCCGGTTGGGGAAAAACGGCAGTGCATACAATACCGTCAGGGCACCAAAACCCAATACGGTAAGTTGCGCGGCCCATCGGAGGCTAAGAAAACAAATGCCGGCCGCGACAAGGCAGCCCCAACTGAAAAAGGTGATGGCTTTAAGCCGTGGTCGCAAACTGCGGCCCTTCATTCGCGCCAACGCGTCGTATTTGATGAAATTGTATCCGGCTACCGTCCCGAAGAAGGCGAGCGGCGCGACGGCATCTTCCGCCGGAATCCCAAACCACGATTGCGTCAGCCGCACCAGCGAGTAGGCCGACAGCCCGGTAAGGAAGCTACCGTCGATGAGGAAGTTGAGGACGTGGCGAAGGAAGGCGTTCAAGGGGAGGGTTTAGGGGTTGATAGTTGACAGTTGGGAGTTGACAGTTGGGAGTTGACAGTTGACAGTTGGCAGTTGGCAGTCGGCAGTTGACAGCTGGGAGTTGACAGTTCATAGTTCATAGTTCATAGTTGAAGGGCTCCTAACAACTGACTGCCGACTACTGACCCCTAACTCCTAACTCCAAATTTACGCATTCTGTTCATAACCCCCTTTTTGGTTGAAAAATCATCTGCAATTCTGTTTTTATGGGAATTGTTTTAGCAGATTAATAAGTACTTTTGCATACAACAAAAACGCTATCCAACACACTATTCCGTTCATGAAGACAGACGCTTTTGCCCTGCGCCATTTGGGTCCACGTGAGACCGATCTTTCCTATATGTTCCAAACCATCGGCGTGTCCGATATCGAACAGCTGATTTACGAAACCATTCCGGATGACATCCGCCTGAAAAAGGACCTCGAACTCGATCCGGCGATGACCGAATATGAATACGCGCAGCACATCCGTGCATTGGGCGAAAAGAACAAGGTATTTACCTCGTATATCGGCCTTGGGTACCATCCGACCATCGTGCCTGCGCCGATTCAACGCAACATTTTCGAAAACCCCGGCTGGTACACGGCCTACACGCCCTACCAGGCGGAAATCGCCCAGGGCCGTCTGGAAGCGCTTCTGAACTACCAAACGACGGTCATCGAACTGAGCGGCATGGAAATCGCCAATGCGTCACTCCTTGACGAGGGCACGGCCGCTGCGGAGGCCATGGCACTTTTGTTTGACGTGCGCTCACGTGACCAGAAAAAGAACGGGGCCAATAAGTTCTTCGTTTCCGCTGAGGTGCTGCCGCAGACACTATCCGTACTTGAAACACGTGCGACCCCGATTGGTATAGAACTCGTCATCGGTGACCACCAACAGTTCGGATTCACGTCTGATTTCTTTGGCGCGCTCCTGCAATATCCAGGGAAGTTCGGACAGATTTATGACTATACCGACTTCGTAAGCGAAGCAAAGAAAAACGAAATTAAAGTCGCCGTCGCGGCAGATATCCTCTCACTTGTGCTTCTGAAGTCGCCAGGTGAAATGGGGGCGGATGTGGTAGTAGGCACTACCCAACGCTTCGGCGTGCCAATGGGCTTCGGCGGACCACACGCGGCGTTCTTTGCTACCAAAGAAGAATACAAACGCAGCATGCCAGGCCGTATCATTGGTGTGACCGTTGATACCGATGGCAACCGCGCACTTCGCATGGCGTTGCAAACACGTGAACAGCATATCAAGCGTGAAAAAGCGACATCCAATATCTGTACGGCACAGGTGCTGCTGGCGGTTATGGCGGGTATGTATGCCGTATACCATGGCCCGAAAGGCCTCACTTACATCGCCAAAAAAGTACACGACAGCGCACGTAAAGCGGCTGCCGGTCTTCAGGCAATGGGCCTCCAACAGATCAATGCATCGTATTTTGATACGCTGTGCGTGAAAGCGGATACCAAAAAGATCCGTCCGGTAGCGGAAGCAAAGGGTGTCAATTTCTTTTATATCGATGACGCGACGCTGTCGATTTCCTTTAATGAAACCACTTCGGATGCCGACATCGCTGCGTTGTTCGCGATTTTCGCAGACGCATTGGGCGTAGCAGCCCCCGCGCTTTCCGAAGCCCGGCAAGAGGTCGTGCCAACCGCGTTGCTTCGCACCGATCGCTTCCTGCAACATGATGTGTTCAACTCGTACCATTCGGAGACGGGCATCATGCGCTACATCAAAAAACTCGAGCGTAAGGATTTGGCTCTTAACCATTCCATGATCTCACTCGGATCGTGCACCATGAAACTCAATGCAGCGTCTGAGATGCTACCGCTGAGCATGGCCAACTGGAACAGCCTGCACCCATTCGCTCCGGCGGACCAGGTACAGGGCTACCTTGAAATGCTGAAAAAACTCGAACAACAACTCAATGTGGTAACGGGCTTCGCCGGAACGACATTGCAGCCAAACTCAGGTGCGCAGGGCGAATACGCCGGCCTCATGGCCATTCGTGCCTATCATATCGCGCGGGGCGAAGGACACCGTCACGTGTGTCTCATCCCAGCCTCGGCCCACGGCACCAACCCGGCGTCGGCGGCTATGGCAGGTATGACCATCATCGTAACCAAAACCATGGAGAACGGCAACATCGATGTCGAAGATGTTCGTGCCAAGGCTATTGAGCACAAAGATAGCCTGTCGTGCCTGATGGTGACTTATCCGTCCACACACGGGGTGTTCGAAAGTGCCATCCGTGAAATCACGCAAATCATACACGACAACGGCGGACAGGTCTATATGGACGGTGCGAACATGAACGCGCAGGTCGGACTCACCAATCCGGCTACCATCGGAGCGGATGTCTGCCACCTGAACCTCCACAAAACCTTCGCTATTCCACATGGTGGTGGCGGACCGGGCGTAGGACCTATCTGTGTGGCCGAACACCTTGTGCCTTTCCTTCCGGGCAATCCGGTTGTGCCGGTAGGAGGTGACCAGGCGATTACCGCGATTTCAGCGGCGCCGTACGGTTCAGCTTTGGTATGCCTCATTTCGTACGGATACATCTCTATGTTGGGCGCCGAAGGACTGAAGAAGTCGACCCAATACGCCATCCTCAATGCGAATTATATGAAAGCGCGCCTCGAGGCCCATTACCCGATTCTTTATACCGGTGAATGTGGACGTGCGGCCCACGAAATGATTGTCGACTGCCGTGCCTTCAAAGCAAAAGGCATCGAAGTGACGGATATTGCCAAGCGTTTGATGGACTACGGTTTCCACGCGCCGACGGTGTCGTTCCCGGTAGCGGGTACGCTCATGATCGAACCGACGGAAAGCGAAGACCTAGCCGAACTCGACCGTTTCTGCGACGCGATGATTGCCATCCGGGCCGAAATCGAAGCGGCATCGGCTGAAGATCCGGACAATGTGTTGAAAAATGCCCCTCATACACTCAATCTACTGACTGCCGATACGTGGACCTTCCCGTACTCGCGCCAGCAGGCGGCCTTCCCACTCGACTATATCAGCGACAACAAGTTCTGGCCGAGCGTGCGCCGCGTAGACGACGCCTATGGCGACCGGAATTTGATTTGCTCGTGTGCGCCGATTGAGGCTTACGCATAAATTAAAAATATACTTATTAAAAGTCCCTTAAAACGAGGGACTTTTATTATTTTGCGGCCTCTCTAACGTACAAGATTGAAAGCTCTGCTCCAGGCGTTTTTTCTGGCTGTGGTCATCCAGTTTGGTTGTGCCGCACAGGATACGGCTATCCGTTACCAGTCTTCCCATAAAGACTCCCTCCTTTCGTATATAGATGCGATTACGGAGAAGAAGATCGCCAAGTTCAAGGGGTCAAACCAAAAGCAGATCCGTCAAATCCTGGAGGAGCGCAAAAAGGACTTCCAGAAGAACATGGCCGATTCGACCTTCATTTTTGATGGACGCATCAACGCCTACCTGAATCAATTGTTGCGTAGGATTTACCAGTCCAACCCGCAAGTGGTTACCAAGGACTTTTATTTCTTCGTAGACAAGTCTCCCATACCCAACGCATCATGCTACGGCAACGGCATCTTTACCGTAAATCTCGGCCTGTTGAACCTGATTGAGACCGATGATGAGTTGGCCTTTATCTTTTGTCACGAAATCGGACACTACCTATTAGAGCACAATGACGAGTCGCTGTTGCGCTACGTCGCCACGATGGGTTCAAAAGAAACCAAAACCCGCATCAGGAGTATCAAGAAATCGGAGTACGGCCAGTTCTCAGCGTATCGCGAGTTGATGAAAGACCTGAGCTATAACTTCCTGAAGCGAAGCCGATCCGACGAACTCCAGGCAGATTCCATCGGCTACCGGATGTATGCCAACACCCGTTTTGCAAAAGGGGCGGCTACGGCTGCCCTGAAACGCCTTCGGGAATCGGATAGTCTCATGTTCGCCTCCAATAGTGACCTGCGACGGCATTTCAACTTTCCCAATTATCCTTTCAAAGAGGGCTGGCTACAGGCAGAGGAGACCTTATTGGATGTAAAGGAAAAATCGGATGACT